>JAGHUE010000145.1 GCA_018064985.1 Candidatus Colicola faecequi
GCGAGCTCCATGTCGAAGACGCAGTCGCGCTCCTTGGAAGCGAGCACGAAATCGACGTTGGTGAAGATGGGGGCGTCGGTGTGCGCTACCGGGATTCCGTATTCAGCCGCGAGGCCCTGGCGGAGATGAAACTCGGGTTCGGGATAGCTGACGTTTGGGTGGCAGAGGCTGACGCGGCCCACCTCTACGAGGGAGCCGATTTCGAAATTGGCAGAGCCCACATAGCCGATATTGATGATGGGTGTATCTAGCGGGAGCGTGCGAAGCGAGCGCATGATGTTGAGCGCGCCTACGCCCGTAACCATCACCTCCTGACCGGGGAAATATTTCTCGGCGAGCTGTCGTTCGCCTTCTTCAGCGATGATTATCATGGGTGTACGGAATGTGCAAAATTATTGAATAAATATGAATAATGGCGCAAAGATACAAATATTTTCCGAAATATGCAAGTCTGAATGCATTTTTATGCAATAAAAGGCTTGCATAAACCAAAAAAAATGATTATCTTTGCGGGGAAGTTTTGAAATATTGAAATCATGCGATTTTTACTGATCTTGGCGGCTGTGCTGCAACTGCAGGCTCCGGCCGAATATGACCACGTGTTTTTCGACAACAGTCTGATCCCGACCGACTGGTTTTACAGCGAGGTGGCTTCGGAAGGCGGTAGCTATGTGTACAATATCCGGAAACGTCTGCCCGTGACGGACGACGAGTTCTTTACCGGGGGCAATGCGCTGCTCTTGCAGACAAACGATGCAAAGGATGGCCATTGGAAAGTGACGCTCCGTTTTCCCGAATGGCGCGGCAAAGACCGTATCGCAGACGGATCGACGCTCTTTATGTATATAAAGCCGGGTTCAGCCTCCAAGGTGGTGGATCTGCCGTATGTGGCATTTGACCGTTCGTTCCATGTGGACGCATCGAAATATGCCACACGTATCGGTCAGCAGGGCTGGTACAAGGTGGAAATTCCGCTGACGGATCTCATGGGGGATAATATAGACGTTTCTTTACTGAAGAATCTTCATCTGATGCAGCGCCTGAATGACGGGCGGGAACGCACGTTCTACCTCGATCAGGTGGAGATTCTGTCGAACAAATATCCGGTGTGCAAAGTGCATTCTCTCTCCACGCGGGCGGAGAATTACGAGCGTCATACGGACGTGTTTTTTCATCCGGTGGATGACCCGGGCGCCCGCTATGTGGCGCTTTACCGCAGTGCTGATGGCGGGAAGACCTACCGGCAAGTGGCTATTCAAGATCCGACGGCCGGAATCATCACCGATTACCACGGCAAACCCGGTGTGCAGCTGCACTATCTGGCGGCTGTGCTCGACGGACATTATGAGGTCGTGACCGTGTCGAAACCGATGCTTGTGGAGAGCCGCTATATGACTGATGAAGAACTTCTTACGATGGTGCAGCGGGCTTCGATCCGCTACGCATGGGAAGGTGCGGAGCCGATCTCGGGCCTGTCGCTGGAAAACAAACCGGGTCGCCGGCATATGGTGGCTACCGGTGCCTCAGGATGGGGCATCATGGCTATCATTTCCGGTGTGGAGGAGGGCTATATCCCGCGCAAGGCGGCGGCCGAACGGATGGAGCAGATCGTAGGTTTTCTGGAGAAGGCCGAGACGTTCCATGGGGCCTATCCGCATTTCATCGACGCTACGACAGGCAAAGTGGAACCGTTCTTCGGCATGCGGGACAACGGTGCCGATCTGGTGGAGACGTCGTTCCTTTTCGCCGGTCTTCTTACGGCCCGCAATTATTTTACGAAAGGTGCAGAACAGAAGCGCATTGCGGACCGCATCACCCGACTGTGGGAACGGATCGAGTGGGATTGGTTCAGACAAACGCCGGGAAGCCCGTATCTTTACTGGCATTGGTCGCCCGATCAGGAATGGGTGATTAACCATAAGCTCATCGGATGGAACGAGACGATGATTACCTATCTGCTGGCTATCGCCTCGCCGACGCATGGGGTGCCGGCCGAGATGTATTACAGCGGTTGGGCCAGCCAGAGCGATTATGCAAAAGAATACCGTTCGGGCTGGGGCGAGACGCACGACGGCGAGACGTATTCCAACGGCCAGACATTCTACGGGGTGCCGCTGGAGGTGGGTGTCAACTGCGGCGGTCCGCTGTTCTTCACGCATTTCTCCTTCATGGGGCTCAATCCGCACGGCCTGCGCGACCGCTATTGCTCCGACTATTACGAGAACCTGCGCAATATCACCCTCATCAACTACCGCTACTGCCTGAACAATCCGAACAACAGGGTGGGCTACGGGCCGGAGTGCTGGGGCCTGAATGTATGCGAGAACCCTTGGGGCTCCTACGGCGCATATGAGGCTGTGCCGCATCATGAAGACGGTACGATGACGCCTTCGGGTGCGCTGGGCGCTTTCCCGTATCTCCCTGAAGAGGCGATGACGGCGCTGAAGAACTACTACCGCAATTACGGCAAGTGGCTCTGGCGCGAATACGGATTCTATGATTCGTTCCATCTGGGAGAAGGCTGGACGTCGAACATCTGGATGGGACTCGATCAGGGCGCTATCCCGGTGATGATAGAGAACTACCGGAAAGGCACTATATGGAAGTACTTCGGTATGGATAAGGATGTGCAGCGCATGCGTCGCGAAGTGTTCGAACCGTAGGGTAAAAAAGGATAATCAAGGCCGTCTGACAGGTGTCGGGCGGCTTTTTTTGCATAAATAGGGCGAAAATGCAGCGAAAATTTGGTCATATCAGATTTTTGTTGTAATTTTGTGGGCTTTTTCTGCGGCGCATGTATGCGTACGTGCGGAAAAAGGCTAACCGAATGTTTAACTCTTAACGCGTTGATAGCGGCAGGCCGCAAGGCTGTAAGCGAGTCATCGCACCTAATTTTTTTCTAACCATTATGGCAGAAAACTTTGATCTCCAGAACTTCGACTGGGAGGCATATGAGAACGGCGTAGCCGACAACTCTGGCAAAACAAAAGAAGAACTTACCGCACTTTATGACAACACCCTCAGCGCTGTAAAGGCAGGCGAGGTAGTAAAGGGCATCGTAAAAGGCATCAACAAGCGCGAAGTAATCGTATCTGTAGGCTTCAAGTCTGACGGTATCGTTCCGGCAGCAGAGTTCCGCTACAACGAGGACCTCAAGATTGGTGATGAAGTAGAAGTATACGTAGTTAACCCCGAAGACAAGAAGGGTCAGCTCGAGCTCTCTCACAAGCAGGCTCGCGCAGCTCAGAGCTGGGAGCGCGTTAACGAGGCTCTCGCTAACGAAGAGGTTGTTAAGGGCTACATCAAGTGCAAGACCAAGGGCGGTATGATCGTTGACGTACTCGGCACCGAGGCCTTCCTTCCGGGCAGCCAGATCGACGTTAAGCCGATCCGCGACTACGATGTATTCGTTGGCAAGACCATGGAATTCAAGATCGTTAAGATCAACCAGGAGTTCCGCAATGTAGTTGTTTCGCACAAGGCTCTCATCGAGGCTGAGCTCGAAGCACAGAAGAAAGAAATCGTACCCAAGCTCGAGAAGGGTCAGGTACTCGAAGGTACCGTTAAGAACATCACCAACTACGGTGTATTCATCGACCTCTGCGGCGTAGACGGTCTCATCCACATCACCGACCTCTCTTGGGGCCGCGTAAACGATCCGAAGACCATCGTAGCTCTCGACCAGAAGATCAACGTTGTAATCCTCGACTTCGATGAGGAGAAGAAGCGTATCGCTCTCGGCTTGAAGCAGCTCACCCCGCACCCATGGGATACCCTCGACGCTAACCTCACCGTAGGTGACAAGATCAAGGGTACTGTAGCTGTTATGGCTGACTACGGTGCATTCGTAGAAGTAGCTCCGGGCGTAGAAGGCCTCATCCACGTATCTGAGATGAGCTGGAGCCAGCACCTCCGCAGCGCTAACGATTTCCTCAAGGTTGGTCAGGAAGTAGAGGCAGTGATCCTCACCCTCGACCGCGCAGAGCGCAAGATGAGCCTCGGCCTCAAGCAGCTCAAGGCTGATCCTTGGGAGAACGTTGAGACCAAGTATGCAGTTGGCTCGAAGCACACCGCACGCGTTCGCAACTTCACCAACTTCGGTGTATTCGTTGAGATCGAGGAAGGCGTTGACGGCCTCATCCACATCTCTGACCTCAGCTGGACCAAGAAGATTAAGCACCCGAACGAGTTCACTCAGATCGGCGCTGAGATCGAGGTTGTAGTTCTTGAGATCGACAAGGCTAACCGCCGTCTCTCCCTCGGCCACAAGCAGCTTGAGGACAATCCTTGGGATGCACTCGAGGCACAGTATGCTGTTGACAGCGTACACGAAGGCAAGATCGCTGAGCTCACCGAGAAGGGTGCTGTAGTAGCACTCGAGGCAGGTGTAGAAGGCTTCTGCACCACCCGTCACCTCATGAAGGCTGACAAGGGCCAGGTAGCAGCAGGCGACGTTCTCGACTTCAAGGTAATCGAGTTCAACAAGGACGCTAAGCGCATCCTCCTCTCTCACCTCCGCACTTGGGAGGCTCCGAAAGAGGTAGAAGAGAAGCCGGCTAAGAAGGCTAAGAAGGCAGCAGAACCGCAGGTAGCAGCTCCTCAGATTGAGAAGACCACCTTCGGTGATATCGAAGCTCTCGCAGCACTCAAGGCTCAGCTCGAGAACAAGTAATCAGCTTGCTCCGCTAACAGAAAAAAGGCTGTCACGAAAGTGGCAGCTTTTTTTGTGCCGGCTTGCGAGGCTGGGCCGAAAAGCAAAAATAATCTGTTTTTCGAAAAAATGAGTTATCGTGTAATTTTTGGCTATGATCGTGCGACTAATAGGTAAAACGATTTCTGCAGAAATGAATACATCCGATGAACAGGCGTTTCTCGAAATGGTAGAGGCCAATAAGAATCTTATATATAAGGTGTGCCTCTCTTTTCGCGACGACCAGGAATCGATAGCCGACTGCTATCAAGACATAGTGATGAACCTCTGGTTGGCGTATCCCACGTTCCGCGGTGAAGCAAAGCCGTCGACCTGGATTTACCGAATAGCCTTCAACACGTGTGTGTCGGAATACAGGAAGGAGCAAGTCCGTCCCGAAACGACAGCCATCACGTGCGACCTGGAAGAACTGCTGCCGGAAGATGAAGGCTACGTGGCCCAGGTAAAGGAGCTCTACCGGCTGATCAATCAGCTCAGCAAACTCGAGCGGGCCATCATCCTCCTCTGGCTCGACGACAATTCTTACGACGAGATTGCCCGGGTGCTCGGCCTTACGAAAACGAACGTAGGAGTGCGAATCACACGAATTAAAGAAAAACTCAGAACCCTCAAAAACAGTTGATTATGGAACTCGAAGAACTCAAAATGAAATGGCAGGAGATGGACAGCCGTCTTTCTAAAGTGGAAATGCTCAACAAGCAGATGCTCTCGGATTTGCTCAAGCGCAAGATAGACGACAATTTCAAGCAGCTGCACTCGCGTACGGCTTACGGCATGGGAGCCGGCCTGTTGGTGATGATCGTAATGATTCCGGTGATTCTTACGCTCCCCCTCACCGTGGCTTCCCAATATGCAATCGTGGCATTCATGGCAATCGGTTTCGCATTCTTCACCTATCGCTTCACGCTTATCAGCCGTCTGCAGATTACCGAGCCTACCGGTGTGCTGCTCAAGTACATGCTCCGCGAGCGCAAGGCATTCCTGGTAGACAAGTATGTAGGGCTGCCGATGATTCTGGTGCTTTACGTATTGGTGATCTGCTTCGAAAGCAGCTGGATCATCGAGCGCGGCAAGATGATGGAAGCAATCCTGATGATGGGTGTTATCAGCATTGTAGTGGTGTACAGCCAGGTGCAGAACAACCGTCGCTACGGCAAATTGCTCTCCGACATTGAGCAGCAGCTCAAAGAGCTGGAGCAGTAAATTTCTCTCCGCAGGTATGCAAAAAAGCAGCCGCCGGGCGTTGTGCTCGGCGGCTGTTGTCTTATGTCCTTTATCCTCCGTCAGAGATAAAACTCGCGGCAGAGGGCTTTGTATTGCTCCGATCGCGGCTGCCCGTTGTCGTCCATCAGGCAGAGGGTGTCAATCACGCAAGGCGTGCTGCAGGGGCCTTTCTTCATGGCTATCATCACGCGCTTGGCCGGTTTGGTGTTGCGCGTATGCACACGCGTAATATGTATAGGAGTGAGCCCGTTTTCGGCTGCCAGATGGAGCACGGGTTGCTCTGCCTCGATAGGGAGCACGTAGCTGACAATGCCTCCTTCCCGGGCGCGCCGTGCGCTGTGGCCTACGAGAGCACCGAAGGAAAGGGTGTCGGTATGGCGGGCTTTGAGGCGAGCCGCATCGGGGTTCTTGAGCGAATCGACGAAATACGGCGGATTGGATGCTACAAGGTCAAACTCCTCTTCTTCAAGCAGTTGCACCGGCGTGTGGATTACGCGAAGGCGGTCGCTCCATGGGCTGGCAGCAAAGTTCTCGGCCGCCTGCTCGGCTGCGCCTGCGTCGATGTCCACGCCCGTGATCATCGCTTCAGGGCAACGCTGGGCAAACATGAGGGCCATCAGTCCGCTGCCCGTACCGATATCGAGGATGCGGGCTTTGCCTTCCGGCACGGGGGCCCAGGCGCCGTGGATAGTGCCGTCGGTGCCTACTTTCATGCCGCATTTCTCGTCGGCTACGCTGAATTGCTTGAAGTGGAACATTTATTCGTGGTGGTGTTCGTGGCAGTCGTGATGATCGCAACCGTCGTGACAGTCGTGGTGGTGCTCCGTGCCGAGAATCTGCTCCAGGCGCTCGGTATCGTGGTCGTGGTGATGGTGATGTCCGCCGAAGATCGAGGCGGTCATGTAGATACCCATGCCGATGAAGAGCACGATGCAGAACCGCCGAAGCCAGGCTTCCACGCGCTGGAGGTTGCCGTTGAGCTTACCGAGTCCGATGAAGCCGCGGCTGAGGATGACAGCGAGGAGCATCACGGGGAGCGCGTCGCCGAGGCCGAAGAGAATAGGCATCAGCCAGCCCCAGCTCATGGGTTGCATCATCGTGAGCGGGATGAGGGTGCCGAAATAGAGCAGGCCGCTGTAGGGGCAGAACGCAAGGGCGAAAACAGCACCGAGGATGAAGCTGGCCACAGGGCCGGAAAGCGGCTTGAGGTTGACCTCCGACATCTTGCTGATGAGCTTGTGGGGCGCGTGGTCATGCTCGTGATGCCCGCCCTCCGAGTGGTCGTGATGCCCCTCATGATACGAGAAAAGGGCTATCACTACGCCCATCACGATGAGGAACGGACCGAGCGCAGGTTCGCCGTATGTTTCGAAGAAACGGCGGATACCTTCTATTTGCGCACCGAGGATGAAAACGAAAGCGAGCAGGGTATACGAGAAGCACTTGCCCAGCACGTAGCACAGGCTGCCCATGGTGATGGCGCGCTTGTTGCTCACGTTCTTGCTGATGAACGAGATAGCCGTCACGTCGGAGCAGAAGGGGCAGGGCGAGATCATCGTCAGCAAGCCCAGGACGAAAGCCGTCAGGAGCGGGAAAGTGGAGGTATGCAGAATGAAATCGAGCATCGTTTTTTTTTGATATTTTTTGCCGAAAATTTTTGCAAAGGTACGAAAAATGTAGTAACTTTGCAAACAAAACCGCACCGAAGGTGCATTTTTTCAGGTAAGACGTGATGAAAAACCGATATTTTCTTTGGCTGATCCTCTTTTTCGGCCTGTTTCTGACGGGGTGTCAGGACGACGAGCGCGCTATAGCGCGCTTCCAGCGGCAGCTCGATGCCCGTCAGGAAGAAGCGCTCCGCTATACGGCTAGCCTCGAGCAGGCGCTCGCCGGCAATTCGCTCGACAGCGTCCGCCTCGTTACCCGCGACGCCGACGGACTGCTTTTCTACGTCTTCGGGGCTAACGGCCTGGTCTACTGGTCGGACAACTGGCTTGCCGGACAGGGCGTGATGTACCCCAAATACGACAAATGGTTTTTCTACCATTTCGACAACGCCGAGTGCGTCTGCCGATGGACCAAAGTGTCGGCTTACAACATTCTTACAATCATCCCTGTGAAGTATGCCTATTCGTTTGAGAATCAGCAGCTTCACAACACGTATGTAGCGCCTTTCAAGTTGCCGAAGAACCTCCTCATCAGGCAGACCAAAGTGAAGGGCAGCTATCCTATCAACGACCGCGACGGCAACTATATCTTCTCGCTCTACGAGAACCCCAACGCGGAGCCGACGGAGGTGGAGCAGACGCGCCTTGCCGAGAGTTTCTCCTACCAGTCAATCCTCACTACCGGCGGCCCGCACAGTCACTCGCGCATCCACCTCTATATCACCACGTGCGTGGTTTTCCTCGTGCTGCTCCTCTGCTTCGGCATCTACGGCCTCATCCACAGCCACGGCATCAGCAACATGCGCCTGAGCGCGAAGTTCCAGTATCTGATTGTAACGATGCTGCTTATCTCGTTTCTCTACGTCTTTATTGTCTCAATTCGCTATCTGACAGAGCGTTACGAGGAGCGTCAGCGTACCGAATTGCAGCATAAAGCCAAGTATATCCAGAAGTCGCTCCAGGACCTCTATTTCTGGAGCATGAACCTCTCCGACCGCAATACGCAGGGCATGAACGTGGACTTGCGCGACCTCTGTTTCTCCTACGAATCCGACATCAATGTCTACGACATGGAGGGCCACCTCATTGGCAGCAGTTCGCCCACTATCTTCGAGAAAGGCATCCTCTCTACGCACGTCCACCCCGAACCGTTCTTCGGCGGCAATGCCACCATGGTCCGCAAAGAGCAGATAGGCGACATGCAATACATGGCAGCGTATACCGAGTTTTACAACGGCAACTACGTGCAGATAGGCTATATCGAGGTGCCCTACTACGTGGCGGCCGACGAGAAACACATGGCTGTTGACGATTTCCTCTCGCGCCTTTTCCCTCCCTACGTCTTCGTGATGATGCTCTCCGTTATCCTCGCGCTGCTCCTCTGCCGCACCCTTACGCGTCCGCTCATGGAGCTCTCTTCGGCAATGAAAGACGTGGAGGTGGGCAAACGCAACAAACACCTGCAGTATGCCCACAACGATGAGGTGGGCGAGATCGTGGAACAATACAACACCATGCTCGACCAGCTGGAGGAATCAACCGAGAAGCTGGCCCGCACCGAGCGCGAAGACGCTCACCGCACCATGGCCCGGCAGATTGCCCACGAGATCAACAACATGCTCACCCCGATGAAGCTCCACATACAGATGCTCCAGCGCATGAAAACGACGGCCCGCGAGGAGCAGTTCGACGCGCGCTTCCGCACCACCACCGACGCCCTCATCAGCAATATCGACAGCCTGAGCAACATCGCTTCGTCGTTCTCCGCTTTCGCCAAGATGCCGGAGGTGCAGACGTCTACTGTCGACATCGCCCAGCAGCTCTTCTCCGTAATTACCCTCCTGCGCGACAACGAGGAGCAGACGCCCATCCGCTACGTGGGCGCTGAGCAGGGCATCAACGCTTTGGCCGACGCCGAGCAGATCCGCCAGGTGTTCACCAACCTCATCAAGAACGCCATCCAGGCCATCGGAGGTGCCCGAGGGGGCGACATCATCGTCATCCTCAAGGAGCTCAACGACAGGGTGGAGGTGAGCGTGAGCGACAACGGCTGTGGCATTCCCGAAGAAAACCGCGCGCGCGTTTTCGTTCCTTATTTCACTACGAAAACCACCGGCACGGGCCTCGGTCTGGGCATCTCGAAGCATATCGTGGAGGGCTGCGGAGGCAAGATCTGGTTCGACACCTCGTCGAAGGGCACCACCTTCTACGTAAGCCTTCTGCGCGAATAATCACCCCGAAAAACCTTCGCTGCGCTGACAATTTGTAAGTAAGACATCGCCTTGGTGGCGAAAAACTGCCGGGTAGACTTACTTTTTGTCAAAAATGTGCTCAATAACATATGTTTTTATTTGGTGAGTTCGGAAAAATGCTGTATCTTTGCAGCACTTATTGTATAAGTGTACTCCTGACATCCCTTAAATATCTACATATCGTTTTTCAAGTATTAAATTTTTTTTAATCATGAAAGTTGAAAACATCATGCAGCAACTTGCTGCAAAGCACCCGGGCGAAGCAGAATATCTGCAGGCCGTACAGGAGGTGCTTGAGTCGATCGAAGAAGTGTACAACCAGCACCCTGAGTTTGAGAAGGCGAAGATTGTGGAGCGTATGGTTGAGCCGGATCGTATCTTTACGTTCCGCGTTACTTGGGTCGACGACAAGGGCGAGGTACAGAGCAATCTGGGTTACCGCGTTCAGTTCAACTCGGCTATCGGCCCGTACAAGGGCGGTCTCCGTTTCCACAAGGCAGTTACTCCTTCGATGCTGAAATTCCTCGGCTTCGAGCAGACTTTTAAGAATGCACTCACTACGCTCCCGATGGGCGGTGCCAAGGGCGGTTCTGACTTCGACCCTGTAGGCAAGTCCGACGCTGAGATTATGCGTTTCTGTCAGGCCTTCATGCTTGAGCTCTGGCGTTGCATCGGTCCTGATCAGGATATCCCGGCAGGCGACGTAGGCGTAGGCGGCCGCGAGATCGGTTTCCTCAATGGCATGTATCAGAAGCTCGCCCGCGAGTATCACACCGGCGTTCTTACCGGCAAGGGCATGACCTTCGGCGGCTCTATCCTCCGTCCGGAAGCAACGGGCTTCGGCGCACTCTATTTCACCCAGCACCTCCTCCACAAGGCAGGCAAGGATATCAAGGGTATGCGCGTAGCGCTCTCCGGCTTCGGCAACGTGGCTTGGGGTGCAGCTATCAAGGCTACCGAACTGGGCGCTAAGGTAGTGGCTATCTCCGGTCCTGACGGCGTTTGCGAGATCAAGGAAGGCATCACCAAGGAGATGATCGATTATATGCTCGTAATGCGTGCATCCAACCGCAACAAGGTGCAGGATATGGCTGATAAGTTCCCCGCTGCAGCCGTGTTCACCCCGGGCAAGAAAGCATGGTCCGTACCGTGCGACATCGCTCTCCCGTGCGCATTCCAGAACGAGCTCTCCGAAGACGACGCTAAGGAGCTGAAGGCCAACGGCTGCTGGTGCTGCTGCGAAGTCAGCAACATGGGTTGCCAGCCGGGCGCTATCCACTATTTCCAGCACAACGGCGTACTCTTTGCTCCGGGCAAGGCTGTGAACGCAGGTGGTGTAGCTACCTCGGGCCTCGAGATGACCCAGAACGCAGAGCACCTGAGCTGGACCGCTCAGGAAGTGGACGACCGTCTGCACCATATCATGGAGTCTATCCACGAGCAGTGCGTACGTTTCGGCACCCAGCCCGACGGCACGATCGACTACGTGAAGGGCGCTAACATCGCCGGCTTCATGAAGGTGGCTACTGCCATGCTCGAGCAGGGCATTATCTAAAAACTAGTCCACTAGAAGCTCTAGATCCTCTAGAAGCTCCAGAAAAACATCTCCCATACATCCCCTTCTATGAAGGGGCTTGGGGATGTCTCATATCCCTTATCAAAGGCAGGAGATGGCTCGGGCTGTCTCCTGCCGATAACCTTTCCATCCTGCGCATACGTGCATACGTGCGTGACCGAGCGTTTGCGTGCGAGATGTCGTCCGAATGGTAATTTCCAAATTTTCGAATTGATCATTTACAAATTTATCCAAATATGTACAAAGATTTTCAACAGCATCTTCAGCAAACGCTGAAAGAGATTGAAGAAGCCGGGCTTTACAAGCACGAGCGCGTTATCATCACCCCGCAATCCTCTGCCATTCAGGTAGAAGGCGGCAAAGACGTAATCAATTTCTGCGCCAACAACTACCTCGGTCTGGCCGACAATGCCGAACTCATCGAGGCAGCCAAGCAGAAGATGGACGAGCGCGGCTACGGCATGGCCTCTGTTCGCTTCATCTGCGGTACGCAAGACACCCACAAGCAGCTCGAGCGCGCCATCTCCGATTTCTTCGGCACGGAAGATACTATCCTCTACGCCGCTTGCTTCGACGCTAACGGCGGTCTTTTCGAACCCCTCCTCACCGAGGAAGATGCCATCATCTCCGATGCACTCAACCACGCCTCCATCATCGACGGCGTACGCCTCTGCAAGGCTGTGCGCTACCGCTATAAGAATGCCGACATGGCCGACCTTGAAGAGCAGCTCAAGAAAGCGCAGGCGCAGCGCTTCCGCATCATCGCTACCGACGGCGTCTTCTCGATGGACGGCAACGTCTGCCCGCTCGACAAGATCTGCGAGCTCGCTGAGAAATACAACGCCCTCGTGATGGTCGACGAGAGCCATTCCGCAGGCGTAGTGGGCAAGACCGGCCACGGCGTGACCGAGCGCTTCAACCTCCGCGGCAAAGTGGAGATCCTCACCGGCACCCTCGGCAAGGCCTTCGGCGGCTCCGTAGGCGGCTTCACCACCGGCAAGAAAGAGATCATCGACCTCCTGCGTCAGCGCAGCCGTCCGTATCTCTTCTCCAACTCCATCCCGCCGATGATCGCTGCTGCAGGCCTCAAGACCTTCGAGCTCCTCACCCGCGACAACACCCTCCAGGACACCCTCCACGGCAATACCGACTATTTCATCGCGAAGATGAAGGCTGCTGGCTTCGACATCAAGCCTACCGAATCGGCCATCTGTGCCGTCATGCTCTACGACGCACGCCTCTCGCAGGAGTTCGCCGCAGCGCTCCAGGAAGAGGGCATCTACGTAACGGGCTTCTATTATCCCGTTGTTCCGCAGGGCCAGGCCCGCATCCGCGTGCAGGTTTCTGCAGCTCACACCCGCGAGCAGCTCGACCGTGGCGTAGAAGCATTCGTGAAGATCGGCCGCCAGTTAGGCGTCCTCAAATGATCAATTTGAAAATTTGAAAATTTAACAATGAAAGCTTTAGTAAAAAGAAAAGCTGAATACGGCATCTGGATGGAAGATGTGCCGATGCCGGAAGTGGGCGTCAACGACGTCCTTATCAAGGTGAAGAAAGCCGCTATCTGCGGAACCGACCTGCATATGTACAAATGGGACCTCTGGGCGCAGCAGCACTGCACCCCGCCGTACACCATGGGCCACGAGTTCGTTGGCACCGTTGTGGAGGTGGGCCCCGGCGTGCGCAACGTGAAGGTGGGCGAACGCGTAACGGCTGAAGGCCATATCGTATGCGGCCATTGCCGCAACTGCCGCCGTGGTTTGGGCCACGTCTGCGAGAACAGCCTCTCCGTGGGCATCTTCGGCAAGGACGGCGCTTTCGCTGAGTACGTTACCATCCCCGAGTCGAATATCGTCAAGCTCAAAGACTCCATCCCCGACGATTTTGCCGCTATCATGGACCCCTTCGGCAACGCTACCCACACCGCCCTCGCTTTCCCGCTCCTCGGTGAAGACGTGCTCATCACCGGTGCCGGCCTCATCGGCACTATGGCCGCCGGCATCTGCCGCTACGCGGGCGCTAAGAATATCGTTGTTACCGACATCAACCCGATGCGCCTTGAGATCGCCAAGAAGATGGGCGCTACCGTTACGGTAGACGGCTCCAAGGGCGAGACCGTGCAGGGCGCTATGGAGCAGCTCGGTATCCGCGGCTTCGACGTAGGCCTCGAGATGTCCGGCGCACCCTCCGCTTTCGCCGATATGGTAGCGCATATGTACAAAGGTTCCAATATCGCCCAGCTCGGCATCCTCCCGTCCGACGCCCAGGTCGATTGGTCGAGCATCATCTTCAACGCGCTCACTATCAAGGGCATCACCGGCCGACGCATGTGGGAAACGTGGTACCAGATGGAGCAGATGCTCCTCGGCGGCCTCGACCTCTCGCCCGTCATCACCCACCACTTCAAGTTCGACGATTTCCAGAAGGGCTTCGACGTGATGGTGAGCGGCCAGTGCGGCAAGGTAATCCTCGACATCGAGTAAATTAGTAAATCCGCAAATTTGTAAATTTTTTCGCGGAAAATGTAGTTTTTGGCAAGACTTTTGCGTCTAAAAGATGAAACGTCCTGCCAAAAACAGGTTTTCTTCGCAGCAAAGGCGTCCTTCAGGCGCTCTGCGCCGGTCCTTTGTTGTCGTTGTCGTTGTCGTTTTAAAATAATCAATTAATCACCAATATTTTAAGTTATGAAAAAGATTTTATCACTGATGCTCGCCCTCCTGAGCGTTTCCGCCTTCCTGAAGGCTGAGACTACCCTCCCTGCCGAGTTGCAGGAGTACAAGCTGCAGAACGGCCTCACCGTCATCCTCTGGGAAGACCACGAGCAGCCCGACGTGGAAGGTTACGTAGTAACCCGCGCCGGCGCTATCGACGAGCCCCAGGAGTACACCGGTCTGGCGCACTACCTCGAGCACATGCTCTTCAAGGGTACGCAGCAGATCGGCGCTGTCGATTGGGAAAAAGAGAAGCCGCTCTACGACTCCATCATCATCCTCTACGACCAGTACGCACTCGAGACCGACGACGCCAAGCGTCAGGAGCTCGCTACCCGCATCAACAAGAAGTCGATGGAAGCTGCCAAGTACAGCACCACCGAGGATTTCTTCAACATCCTCGACGGCATCGGCGCTGAAGGCGTGAACGCATACACCTCTTACGACGTCACCTGCTATCACAACTCCTTCCCCGCTTTCCAGATGCAGAAGTGGCTCACCATCTTCTCCGACCGCTTGATCAACCCCGTCTTCCGTACGTTCCAGGCCGAGCTCGAAAACGTGTTCGAGGAGTACAACATGTACGCCAACAACCCCAACACGCAGGTGCAGAATGCCCTCTTCGAGAAGCTCTACGAGGGGCACCCCTACGAGCGCAACGTGATCGGCAAGCCCGAGCACCTCAAGAACCCGCGTCTCTCCAAGCTCATCGAGTTCTACAACACCTGGTATGTGCCTAACAACATGGCCCTCATCATCGTGGGCGACTTCAACGCTGAAGAAACCAAGCCGATGATCGAGTCTACCTTCGGCCGACTCCAGCCCAAGGAGCTCCCCGCACGTGCTCAGTACACCGAGGCCAGCTTCGCCGGCAACCCCACCTTCAACTTCAAGATGGGTTACTACCCGATGGGCGTTTGGGGCTACAAGGCCGTGAAGATCACCGATGACGACGCCGACGCGCTCGAGTTCGTCACCTCCCTTCTCAACAACGGCATGCAGACCGGTCTGCTCGATAAGCTCATGCTCGACGGCAAGATCTCCATGGCAGGCGCCAGCTGCGACCTCCGCCGCGACCAGGGCCGTATCATCATCGAGGCTGTGCCTTACTACGACATCAACCAGCGTCAGTACGAGTCCAACGCCGCTACCAAGAAGATGATCATGACCGAGATCGACAAGATCAAGAGCGGTGATATCCCCGACTGGCTGATTGCTTCCGTCAAGAAGGAATACGAGCAGTCCTACAAGCTCGCTTTCGAGTCGGGCTCCAGCAAGATGTCCCAGCTCGTTCATTGCTTCACCTACGGCATGCCGCTCACCGAGATCTTCGAGGAGAACGACAAGATCCAGGCCCTTACCAAGGAGCAGATCGCCGCTGTAGCCAAGAAGTATTTCGACGCTGACTTCATCACCATCGCCTTCGAAGAAGGCAAGGTGAAGGCCAACACCCTCCCCAAGCCGAAAATCGAGCCGCTTGACCCGATCAAGGGCGTTGAGACCGAGTACTCGAAGAACTTCAAGAAGCTCCCCGAAGGTCAGGTAGTCAACACCTTCAACAACTTCGCCGACGTGCAGGTTCAGACCATCCAGCCCAACGTGAAGCTCCACTACACGCCCAACACCAAGAACGACATCTTCTCCCTTACCCTCCGCTACGGCGTAGGCACCGAGAAGAAGCCGATGCTCGAATACGCAGTTGCGCTCATGAACACCGCCGGCACTATGATCGGCAACCTCGACGCACAGGCTTTCCGCCGTCGTCTGGCTGAGCTCGGCGGCCGTGTTGGCTATGGCATCTCCGACAACTACTTCACCATCCAGATCATCGGTGAAGACGAGAA
>JAGHUE010000131.1 GCA_018064985.1 Candidatus Colicola faecequi
GGCGATAATCTCTAGAATCTCATACTGTTGACCGGTGGAGACATCGATCGCTTTGGTGATTCCCACACGCCACGGATTGCCTTCCGGATTGACGCCTTCCAGCACCACTTCGCCTCCTATGTCCACGAGCAGATTCTTGCATCCTTCTTCCCGCAGCAGGTCGGCTACCACGTCGCATGCATAGCCTTTGGCTATGGCAGAAGCATCCACTGCACCTTTCCCTGCATTGGGGAAACAGAGATGCGGACCGTCAGCGCGGTTTTCTACACTCAACTGTTTGTAGCCTACCACCTGCTTCAAAGAAGCAATCGTGTCATCCGTTACGTTGTCTTTGTTTTTGAAGCCGAAGCCCCATGCGTTGACCAATGGCGCAACCGTAATGTCGAATGCGCCTTCCGTACGCTCGGAAATCTCCGAGGCCGTCTCGTACATGGCCATAAACCAGGGGTCGAGCACGGTGTCTGTCCCCTGATTGATCTTGGCAATGGTCGACTGCGTATTGAACGTGGAAAGCGATGCGTCGAATGCCTGCATTCGCTCGAGAATGCGCTCGTGCAGATCTTCCGATGCTTCGTAGCGGATATTGTAGTACGTGCCGAAGATGTTGCCCTGGTTCTGAAAATAGCGGTTACCCGGGCCTGTTTTCGTCGGACGTACAGACAGCAACAAGAGCGCTATCACGAGGATAGCGCCCATGCTGCTCATAAAAATGGTTTTTGTTTTCTGTGTCATAAAACGGTTTTTACAGCCTTGGCTGATTCGGGCAGCCGCACAAACTGTGCCATTTGTCTACTATGTGCAGCAGCCGAACTTCCGAACGGCTTGATCTCGGGCTTTTAGAACCAGATGCCGAAACCGATCGTACCGTTGAGCGACTGGCAACCGATCTTATTGTCGCCGAAGTCCTTTACGAATACGCTCTCCTTGTCGCCTGCCAACTGGTAGGGGTTGATCATACCCTGAGCGAAAATCGAGAGGGTGCAGAGGTCCATTTCCCACTCTTTGTCCAGACGGAGAGAGAGGTTGGTTACTGCGAAGTTCTCTACTCCGTAGTAATCGCTTTCCCAAGGTACCATACCGATGTTGCCGCCGAGGGTAAGGCCGAGGTCTTCGAACGTATAGTCATAGCCAACTTCGAGGTACGAGGAGTAGTTCTGCTTCTCAATGCCGCCCAACTCGTTGTACTTGAAGTCGTTACCTGCTACCATGGTGTACCAGTTTGCGTAGAGGTTGTGGTTCTCCGGAAGAAACTCCGAGCAATCAAAACCGAATTGGACTTCAGTAGTGGCGCTCGACCAATCTTCGCTTTCCCACTCGCTGGCTTTCTTCCATCCGAAGTAGTTGCCGCCGTCGCAATAGTAATAGTGAGTAAAACCGAGGGTGATACCGTAGAAGCTGAAGCTGCCTACAACATCCACTTCCGGCACGAAATACGTGTGGTCCTCGTTCTTGAGCGAACTGAACATCCAGTCGGATGCACCTACCGAACCCCAAGCGCCGATCTGCAAACCGGTGTGCTCGCCCTCAAAACCGAAGGTGGCATTCGGCTGAAACGAAAGACCGCCCAAATACTGGCCGCGCCAGAGATACGAAGATACGGCTTCTGCGCCTACCTCATACGAAAACTCAACTTCTGCTTTGGCCATCATTACGGCCGAAAAAGCAATCAAAAAAACTGAGAGAATTTTTTTCATTTCAGTAAAAAAAAGTTTGATTTTTTTGGATTAATAAATAAAACTGACTAAATGTTTTTTGGATATTTTGGAAAAAACACGGAAAGACCGCTCCGAGTGAACAGAGCGATCTTTCCGTATGGATATGAGCTGTTATTGGCGGATGTGGAAACGATCTCGCCGAGCTGCTAAAATGTAAGGGGAACCGTTAGGCATTCTGCTCCCAAGCCATTCTCAAAGCCACTTCCAGGATGCGGGTGTCTTCGATAGTAACGATACCGCCATCCGGGCCTTGCTCGATGTGGTTACCGCCGTGGAAGAATTCGCGTACGTCGTCAGCAGAGATGCCAAGTTCTTCTGCAATTTTAGCTGAACTACCCTTCGGCAGGCTGTCCTTTACCTGACGGAGTTTGTTGAAAGTGGTCGTGATCATGATTATATGGTTTTAAGTGATTATTAATGTTTACCGCCCCATTCGGGTGGTGCAATGTTTCATTTGCGGCGCAAAGATAATAATTTTAATTGATATGTGCAAACAAATGCCTGTTTTTTTTCAAAAAATCTTTCACCTCGGGATGAAGCCATTTTCCAAGCAACTCGTCGTCATCGGCATTCTCTCTGATTTGTGTGGCCGATACGTCGAGCAGGGGGGCACCTTCTATCACTTCCATTTGCGGATAGCGGACCTCGAGCGTTTCCAGATCGTCGCCCTCTCTCGGATACACGATAATGCGGTAATCCCGGAGGATGGTTTCCCATTCGCGCCAGAGGTGGAAAATAGCCATGTTGTCGGAGCCTATAATGAGCGAAAACCTGTGTTCCGGATACGCGTTACCCAAAGCTTCGAGCGTGCGGACCGTATAAGAAGGACGGGGCAGCGAAAACTCGAAATCGGAGGCGCTGATGTGCGGCAATTCGGCCGTGGCTCTCTCAGCCAGCATGAAGCGGATCTGTTCGTCCATCAGGCTGCCTGCCGGCTTGAGCGGATTGTTGGGCGAAACCATCAGCCACACTTCGTCCAGCCCCGCATGGTCGGCAATATATTGTGCCAAACGGGTGTGCCCCAGATGAATGGGGTTGAAGCTGCCGCTGAAAATGCCTATCTGCATAGTTTTTATTGTAATTTCTGCGTGGTATGTCCGAATCGTCTTTGAGTGGACTCAGAGTGGACTTAGAGTGGACTTCCGCTCTGTCTTTCCCCGTCTTTTTTCAGATGTGTTCCTTTACGATTTTGTCCAAATCGGCAAATGCCTGTTCGAGAGAGTTGTTGATGAGCCGGATGTCGAATTTCGGGGCATCTTCCATCTCGATAGCCGCCTTCGCAAGGCGCTTCTGGATCATCTCTTCCGACGTGTCGCCACGGCCGTGCAGACGACGCGAGAGTTCCTCAATGGAAGGCGGGCATACAAAGATGCTGGTGGCTTTTTCGCCGAGGATGCGCTTGAGGTTAATTCCGCCCTTCACGTCCACGTCGAATATCACGGCCTTGCCGGCAGCCTCAATGCGTTCGATTTCCGATTTGAGAGTGCCGTAATAAAGCCCTTCGTACACTTGTTCGTGCTCGATGAATGCATCTTCCGCAATCTTCTGCCTGAACTCTTCCTGCGAAAGGAAGTAATACTCGCGTCCGTGTACTTCTTCGCCACGGGGAGCGCGGGTGGTGCAACTGATGGAAAGCTCGAATTTGCCGGGATACGTGGTGAGCAGATGGTTCACCATCGTCGATTTGCCGCTGCCGCTGGGTGCACAGAAAATATATATCATAGGTAAGTAAAATGTCGGGTTAGTAGAATCTGATATCAGAGCACATTCAGCACTTGCTCTTTGATCTGCTCGAGGATGTCTTTCATCTTTACCACGATGATCTGCATCTCGCTCTGGTTGGATTTGCTGCCGAGGGTGTTGATTTCGCGGCCCATTTCCTGTGCCACGAAGCCGAGTTTTTTGCCTACACCCGCACCTGTTTCCTGCATGGTCTCGCGGAAATACTTGATGTGGTTGGTGAGGCGCACTTTTTCCTCGGTGATGTCGAGCTTCTCCAGGTAGTAGATCATTTCCTGCTCGAGGCGGTTGCGGTCAACTGCCTGCTTGGTCTTTTCTGCCAGTTTGTCAAGGTTGTCAAGCAGGTGCTCTTTGATATGCTCTACACGTCCTTTCTCAAAGGGCTCCACTTCTGCGAGGAGAGCGGCAATTCCGTCGAGTTTCTCTGTAAACATGGCCTGGAGCGAAGCGCCTTCCTGTTTGCGGAATGCGACAAATGCGTCGATTGCCTGACCGACGGCCTGCTGCAGAAGAGCCCATTCCTCGTCAGAGAGGCTGTCGGCTGTTGCCGTCTGCTTCATTACGTCGGGAAAGCGGAGGATTCCTGCCATCACTTCGTTGGGAATGCGGCTTTGATGTGTGCCTACCGGAAGGCCCAAATCGAGGTGTGCATTATAGTCGTCTACGTAGTATTTTACGGCCTCCCAGTTGATGGGGGTAAAATCGGCAGAAGCGGTTGCTTCGAGAGGTTGGGTATAGATGGTCGCATCCACTTTGCCGCGCTCGAGAGCCTTTGTGAGGATGGCGCGGAGTTCGGCTTCCTTCTCACGGAAAACGAGCGCAGTCTTGAGCGTCATGTCAAGCTGCTTGGAGTTGAGCGAACGGATTTCTACAATGGTTTTGTGGTCGGAAAAGGTGTATTCGGCTTTTCCGTAGCCGGTCATGGATAGAAGCATGATATAGGATGATTTTGATTTTACAATTTATTTTCCGATGCAGAACTTTGAGAAAATGTTGTTCAGCACTTCCTGACTGCTGATCTGACCGGTAATCTCGCCGAGAGCTTCGAGGCAATCCTGCAGATCCATCGAAAGAAACTCGCCCGATACGTTATCTGTGAGTGCCTGTTGTACGCGTAGTATGGCGTCGTGTGCGCGACTGAGCGCATCATAGTGGCGGGCTGAAGAGATGATGGCGCCGTTCTGGCGTGTCTGATCTACGCCCGCTGCTTTGAATATCGCTTCTTTGAGCGCGTCGAGATTGCCTTCGCGGGCAGAGATACAGATGCCGTCATCGGGGAGCGGCTCGCCTTCCGGCACAAGGTCAGCTTTGTTGTAAACCCGCAGCACTTTGTGCTTGAGGTCTTCCAATCCGAGCTGCTCTATGAGTTCGTCCGGCTTAAACCGTCCGTCGAGCGGAAGTTCTTGGAGAAAGAGCACAAGGTCGGCTTTGCGGGCTGCCGAGATAGAGCGCTGGATGCCGATGCCTTCTATTGTGTCTTGTGTGCTCCTGAGGCCGGCTGTATCGGTAAAGCGGAACTGCACCCCGTGTATATGGAGCGTGTCTTCTATCAGGTCACGGGTGGTGCCGTGGATGTCGCTTACGATAGCCTTATCTTCGCCCAGGAGCGCATTCAGAAGCGTGGATTTTCCTGCATTCGTAGGGCCGATGATTGCTACAGGAATACCATGTTTGATGGCGTTTCCAAGGCGGAAAGAAGACAGCAATTCCGTGATTTTTGTCTCTATTTTTTCTGCCAGCGAATGTAGTTCGCTTCGCTCTACAAACTCCAAGTCCTCATGGTCGGCAAAATCGAGCTCAAGCTCGATGAGCGACGTGAAATGCAGGAGCTGGTCGCGCAGATTCTGAATCTCGCTGGATATGCCGCCTCTCAGGTGTGAGAGCGCCAGATTCTTCTCGGCTTCGCTCTCTGCCGCTATCAGGTCGGCTACAGCTTCCGCCTGCGTGAGGTCCATCTTGCCGTTTACGAAGGCATGTTGGGTAAATTCGCCCGGACCTGCCGGCCGGCAACCTGCATCGGTCAGCACCCGGAGAATCTCCTGCTGGATATAAATGCTGCCGTGGCACGCGATTTCTACTGTGTCCTCGCCCGTAAAAGAGTGGGGGGCACGGAATACGGTGCACAGCACC
>JAGHUE010000118.1 GCA_018064985.1 Candidatus Colicola faecequi
GTAAAGGTATCTCGGCCGGCCGTTCGGAAAACTCCTACCGCGGTCTCGTCAAGGTGCTCCCCAATGCGGAGAACGCCCGCAACTACTCCCAGTGCGACTCGCTCCTCCTGGGCTCCACCTGCGGCGCCCACACCTTCCCCGACATGCAGATCGACCACCCCACCGCTACCGTAGAGCATGAGGCCACCACCTCCAAGATCTCCGAAGATCAGCTCTTCTACTGCCAGCAGCGAGGCATCGGTATGGAAGATGCGGTAGGTCTGATCGTCAACGGCTACGCCAAAGAGGTTCTCAATAAGCTCCCGATGGAGTTTGCCGTCGAGGCCCAGAAGCTTCTCCAGGTCAGCCTCGAAGGCTCCGTAGGATAAGACTGTCAATCAGCTCCCTCCCGAGGCGAGGGGCTTTTTATACCATTCGGAAAAACACCCGCTTCAATGAAACATCCGTTTCTCATATTGGCTTTTCTCCTTGTCTCTCTGATGGCAGGAGCCGCCACTTCGTTCCCCTCCCGCACGGATTTCCGCGACGAGTCGATCTATTTTGTCATCACCACCCGCTTCTTTGACGGTGATTCCACCAACAATGTCCATTGCTGGGACGGCAACAATCCCGGCGACCCCGCCTGGCGAGGCGATTTCAGCGGTCTGATCGACAAGATGGACTACATCAAAGCGCTCGGTTTCACGGCCATATGGATCACCCCCGTCGTGGAAAATGCCTCGGGCTACGACTACCACGGCTATCACGCCCACGATTTCTCCAAGGTGGACCACCGCTACGAGTCGGAAGGCATCGGCTTCCAGCAGGTGATTGATGCGGCTCATGCCCGCGGGATGAAGATCATCCTCGACATTGTCCTCAATCACACAGGCAACTTCGGTGAGGCCAACCTCTGCAAGGAGTTCACCCGCGACTGGACAAAAGACCAGTCCAACATCGACGAATGCATGGTGCCGTTCACCCGGTCGCAGGGCGGCAGTCTTCCCGACGATTACAGTTCGCTCGCAAGCGGCAGCCAGTATGCAGCCCGTCTCGCGCTCATGAAGAATACCGACGGGCAGAACCACGACAACCGCAACTACTGGCACCATTTCGGCAATTTCAACTGGGACGACAACACCCGCTGGTGGGCGCAGATTGCAGGCGACTGCGTCGATCTCAACACCGAGAACCCCGCCGTCTACAACTACCTCCTCCGTTGCTACGGACGCTTCATCCGCATGGGTGTCGATGGTTTCCGCATTGATACGGGCGGCCATATCGCCCGACTTACATTCAACAAAGCTTTCATTCCCGGCTTCGAGGCGATAGCAAGTGAACCTGCAGCAGTAGCCAAGCGGGGCGGCACGCCTTTCTATATGTTCGCCGAAGTGTGCTCCCGCTACACCTCCATCTTCTACCGCGAACAGGCACCTCTCTCGCCTTTCTACTACACCTGGGCCGAGTCGGTCGACTATGCCTGGGACAACGACTCCACTTCGTGGAACGGCATCGTGGCTCCCGAGGGCGACGGCTGCAATACGCATACCAACCACCGCAGTTGCCAGCAGTCTTATGCGGCTGACCGCAATGTCACCACTGCCCACCGCACCTCTCAGAACGCTCTTCTCAGCGGCAATGCCTATCATCAGCCCGACTACTCTCAGGCTTCCGGACTGCATGTCATCGACTTCACCCTCCATCATAATTTCGAAACGGCACAGAATGCGTGGAATGTGGCCAAGCCCTCCAACGACAAGTACTACAACGATGCCACCTGGAATGTGGTCTATGTGGATTCCCACGATTATGCCCCCAACGGTGCCCCCGAAGACAAGCGCTACAGCAAGTCGCAGTCTTCATGGGCGGAGAACCTCTCGCTGATGTTCACTTTCCGCGGCATCCCCTGCCTTTTCTACGGTTCGGAGGTGGAGTTCAAGAAAGGTTGTCCCATCGACAAGGGCACCTCCCAGCCGCTCATCACTACGGGCCGTGCATACTACGGCGGCTACATCAAAGGCGATGCCGAAGTGTCCGATTTCGGTGAGTACTCTTCCGCTACCGGCAACATGGCCGCCACCCTCGAAGCGCCTCTTGCACAGCATATCCGCCGCCTCAATCTCATCCGCATGGCCGTTCCCGCGCTCCGCAAGGGCCAGTATTCCGTCGACAACATCTCCAAGCAGGGCGTAGCGGCTTTCAAGCGTCGCTATACCGACAGCCACACCGACTCCTATGCCCTCGTCTGCATCTCCGGTGGCGCCACTTTCAGTCAGATTGAAAACGGCACCTACACCGACTGCATCACGGGCGATGTGCAGACCGTAACCGACAACAGCCTCACGGTCACCTGCTCCGGCAAAGGCAATATGCGTATCTATGTGCTCACGACCGACCTGACCCCCGCTCCCGGCAAGATAGGTGACGACGGCATGTATCTCTATTCTGCCGCTGCGGCTGCCATTGCCGACCCCGTATGGGACGGCACGGAAGAGGAGCTCACAGACGACCCCACTTCGCCTTCCGACCCCGAGACGCCCTACACCCCCTGTCTCTCGTCAGAAGAGCAGCATGTGGCCTTCTTCACCAAGCCCGACTCCTGGGGCAAGTCCGTCAACTGCTATGCATGGGACCGCTCCGACGGCAATGCGCAGCTCTGCGGCGGTTGGCCCGGCAGGAAAGCGCAATCGCTCGGAGGCGGAGTCTACCGCTATGTCTTTTCCAAAGCGCCCACGAGCGGCTGGATGATCATATGGAACGACGGCTCCAATCAGACCAACGACCTCGTGTATGAAGACCATGCGATGTACGGCGGGCAGGACCGCAACAGCATACAGAAAACATCCGTAGTGAGCCTCATCTGCGACGACGACCATCCCCAGCCGCCTTCTTCGCTCGATGAGCTGCCACTCTCTTCTGCCGTCAGCAAGCGCCTCGTCGACGGTCGGATTCTCATCTTCCGCGACGGCAAATGCTATACCCCAACGGGGCAACTCGTAGCCACTCGGATAAGTGGTGAATGAGACTTCCGCTGACCTTCCGTATACATAATCCGTATATGTAATAAATGACATGTAAGGCCTGTTTTTGCTATCCGCGAATAGCAAAACGAAGCTTTTCTTACAAAAAATGCGATTTTTTCTGCCGAAAATTTGGTCAATTCAAAAAAAAGCAGTACTTTTGCAACCGCTTTCGAGAGGCGGGCAGAGTTATGACTTGCTAATAACGTCTCGAGAAAGTTTTTTATATCGCGGAGTAGAGCAGTGGTAGCTCGTCAGGCTCATAACCTGAAGGTCGGTGGTTCGATCCCGCCCTCCGCAACTACTTCAAAAAGCACTGAGCATCGGCTCGGTGCTTTTTTCGTTGTTGTGCCACCTTTGGTGGCATTTTTTGCGTGCGTAAGTGCGCTCGAGAGGCATAATATGCTGAAAATAGGCGAAAAAACACCTGTTTTTCCTGTTAAAATTTTGCCATTTCGGAAAAAAGTAGTATCTTTGCGGGCTTGTTCTATCGAATGAGCACGCGTGGGCGTACGCGAAAGCGCCGCTTGCGCCCCTTCCTACCAAGCAAAAAATAAATTAATAATACAAAACACAACTATGCAAAACAAAGGACTTGTTAGAATCATGGCCATCCTGCTCACGCTCGTATGCGCCTTCTACCTCTCTTTCAGCCTCGTTACCAGCCACTACGACAAGAAGGCTAAGGAATATGCTGAAGGGGTAGCAGCCAAGGAGTACATCTACCTTGACTCCATCGCAAGCAAGAAAGTGTGGTTCGGTTACACCCTCAAGGAGTGCCGCG
Organism: Candidatus Colicola faecequi; assembly: GCA_018064985.1. Taxonomy (GTDB): domain Bacteria; phylum Bacteroidota; class Bacteroidia; order Bacteroidales; family Paludibacteraceae; genus Colicola; species Colicola faecequi. Next base: position 3,784 of record JAGHUE010000118.1, read on the forward strand.
AAAAAGAAATCGCTCTCGGCCTCGACTTGAAGGGCGGTATGAACGTTACCCTCGAGGTTTCCGTTCCGGAAATCCTCAACGCACTTTCCGGCTACAACAAATCTGAAATCTTCACCAAGGCAATGGAAGCTGCTAAAGAAAAGCAGAAATCCAGCCAGACTGATTTCGTTTCTCTCTTCGTTCAGTCTTTCAAGGAGATCGACGCTAACGCTCAGCTCGCTTCCGTTTTCTCCACTTTCGAACTGAAAGACAAGGTTTCCCTCAACTCCACCAACTCCGAGGTTGAGAAGGTTATCCGCGAAGAAGTCGACGGCGCTATCAGCAACTCGTTCAACGTTCTCCGCACCCGTATCGACCGCTTCGGCGTCGTACAGCCTAACATCCAGCAGCTGGAGCAGGTAGGCCGTATCCTCATCGAGCTCCCGGGTGTTAAGGAGCCCGAACGTGTTCGTAAGCTCCTCCAGGGTACCGCCAACCTTGAGTTCTACGAGACCTACGAGATCTCCGAGATGCTCCCGCTCCTCGCTCAGATCAACAACGAATATGCTAAGATCTCCGCTGACGCTGCTCCGGCAGAAGAAGCTGCAGAGGAAGTTGCAGAAGAAGTTGTTGAGGCTGTTGAAGAAGTAGCTGAGGCTGCCGGTATCGACTCCCTCCTCGCTGGTGCTGAGGCTGAAGAGACCGCTGCTGACAACGCTGCTGCTATCGAGGCTTGGAAGAAGTCCAACCCGCTCTTCGCTGTTCTCCAGCAGAGCCAGTATGGCCGTGGTCCGGTTGTTGGTATGGTTCACTACACCGATACCGCTAAGGTTTCGGCTATGCTTACCGGTACCATCGCTAAGCAGATCCTCCCGCGCGACGTTCGCTTCGCTTGGACGGTTAAGGCTATCGACGACGCTGAGTCTATCTATCAGCTCGTTGCTCTCAAGACTCAGCGCGACGGCCGTGCTTCTCTCGAAGGCGACGTTATTACCGACGCTCGTGCTGACTTCCGTCAGGGTAGCGCTTACGCTGAGGTTTCCATGTCCATGAACGCTGAAGGCGCTAAGACCTGGGCTCGCATCACCAAGGAGAACCTCCAGAAGTCTGTAGCTGTTGTACTCGACGGCTATGTATATTCGTTCCCGACCGTTCAGTCTGAAATCACCGGCGGCAACTCGCAGATCACCGGCAACTTCACCGTTGACGAGGCTAAGGACCTTGCTAACACCCTCAAGTCTGGTAAGATGCCGGCTCCTGCTCGCATCATCCAGGAGGATATCGTTGGTCCGTCCCTCGGTGCTGAATCCATCAAGGCAGGTCTTATCTCCTTCGTGATCGCATTCTGCCTCATCCTCCTCTACATGATCTTCTACTACGGCGTTATTCCTGGCCTCATCGCCGACGCTGCATTGCTCCTCAATATCTTCCTCGTATTCGGTATTCTCGCTTCCTTCGGTAGCGTTCTTACCCTCCCGGGTATCGCAGGTATCGTGCTTACCATGGGTATGGCTGTGGATGCTAACGTGCTTATCTTCGAGCGTATCCGTGAAGAAATGAAGAGCGGCAAGGGTATGAAGAAGGCTGTTGAAGATGGTCATAAGGGCGCTACTTCCGCCATCGTTGATGCCAACGTAACCTCCCTCCTCACCGGTATCGTGCTTACCGTATTCGGTACGGGTCCGATCAAGGGCTTCGCTGTTACCTTCATCATCGGTATCATCACCACCTTCCTTACCGCTGTGTTCTTCGCTCACCTCTTGCTCGACAACTATGTCAACTCCAAGAACGCTAAGGAACTTCCGTTCACTACCAACATGACCAAGAACTGGTTCCAGGGTACCAACTTCAACTTCGTCAGCGCTCGTAAGATTGCTTACATCTGCTCTTGCGTTGTTATCCTCGCTGGTATCATCGGTCTCGTTACTCCGGGTCTCAACCGCGGTATCGACTTCACCGGTGGCCGCAACTTCGTTGTTCGCTACGAGCAGCCGGTTAGCACCGAGGCAGTTCGTGCGGCTGTTGCTGACGCGCTCGACGAGCAGTTCCCGGGTGAAGCTTACGGTCTTACCGTTATCACTATCGGTTCCAACAACCAGGTTCGTATCTCTACCAATGTGCAGATCCAGAACGAGTCTGAAGACCTCGATCCGGTTATCGAAAACTGCCTCTATGTAGCATCCAAGAACGCAGGCCTCATCTCCGACGCTGTTTCGGCTGACGAGTTCCTCTCTACTCAGCTCAACGAGAACGTTGGTATCATGTCTTCGCAGAAGGTTGGTCCGGCTATCGCTGACGATATCAAGACCGCTGCCGTTTGGTCGATCATCATCGCCCTCTTCATCGTAGCGCTCTACATCCTCATCCGTTTCCGCAACGTGGCCTTCTCTGTGGGTGCACTCGTTTCTTTGGCTCACGACTCCCTTATCATCATCGGCCTCTATGCACTCCTCTGGAAGATCATGCCGTTCTCTATGGAGATCGACCAGTCGTTCATCGCGGCTATCCTTACCGTCATCGGTTACTCTATCAACGATACCGTGGTCATCTTCGACCGTATCCGTGAGTACAATGGCCTCTATCCGAAGCGCGAGCGCCACGACAACATCAACCTCGCTCTTAATAGCACGCTCTCTCGTACGTTCTCTACCTCTATGTCTACGTTCGTAGTATTGCTCGCTATCTTCTGCTTCGGTGGTGCTTCCATCCGTGGTTTCGTCTTCGCACTTCTCCTCGGTGTCATCATCGGTACCTACTCTTCGCTCTTCATCGCTTCTCCGGTTGCTTATGAGATTCAGAAGCTCCAGGACAAGAAGAAGGCTAAGGAAGCTTGATAAGTTGAGCATCTGCTCGCTTTAAGATAAATGAAGAAAATCCCTCGCACGCACGTGCGGGGGATTTTTTTATAAGGAGCCTGTTCTTCGTTTTTCTTCTGCGAATATTTTGGAAAAACTTGCTCAACTCAATTTTTTTCTTTATCTTTGTGCACTCATCTCAATCTGCCATGCATCAGCATCATCATGCACATACCGGGCTGCCTTGGAGCGGCAAGGAGGACACCCGCAAGGCGTCCATCTTCCGTGTTACTATCTTCGGCGGACTGATCAACACCCTCCTCGTTGTTCTCAAGTTCTTGGCCGGCATCTTCGGCCATTCGGCTGCTATGCTGGCCGATGCCGTTCATTCGCTCTCCGATTTCCTTACGGATATCATCGTCCTCCTGTTCGTTCGGCTCTCCGATCGCCCGGCGGATGACGATCACGACTACGGCCATGGCAAGTACGAGACGCTCGCTACCATCATCGTCGGGCTCTCGCTCCTCGTGATAGGCGCTGTCCTGGCTGCCGGTGGAGTGGAGGATATCGTCCGCTTCTGCCGTGGCGAAGCCCTGCAAGCTCCCGAGCAGATTGCTCTCTGGGCGGCTCTGGCCAGCATTGTGCTCAAGGAACTCACCTATCAGATCACGGTCAGAGTCGGTCGTTCGGTCGATTCGCAGGCGGTGGTGGCCAATGCCTGGCATCATCGCTCCGACGCCCTTTCTTCTGTCGGTACGGCCCTCGGTATTGCCGGAGCCATCTGGCTCGGCCCGCGTTTCGTGGTGCTCGATCCGCTTGCCGCTGTCGTGGTCAGCATCTTTATCATTGGCGCGGCAGTGAAAGTCTGCAAGCCGGCCCTCGACGAACTGCTGGAGCACAGTCTCCCTGAGCCGATGATCCGTGAGATAGAGGCCATTGTGGCCGAAGATGAAGCCGTCAGCGAGCTCCATCATCTCCGTACCCGCAGAATAGGCGGGCAGGTGGCTATCGAGATGCATCTCCGTATGCCCGGCCACTGTTCGCTCTACGAAGCCCACCGCCATTCCATGCTCCTCGAGCAGCGGCTCAAAGAGCGTTTTGGTGATCGCACCCATGTGGGCATCCACGTTGAGCCGATCAAGCACGACGGCGAATATCTGGCGCCCGAAACAGATCCATCATAAAAAGAAAGGAACCAGCCTATGACCATGCAAGAGATTTTCGAAACCATCGTCCAGGTGTCGGCCGAAGTCCGCGGAGTGGAGGTCGACGACATGTATTCCTCCAGCCATGCGCATGCGCTTGCCGAAGCCCGCAGTATGGCCGTTTTCTGGCTTTCTGCCGCGGGGTTCGAAACCGATGATATCGTCCGCTTTGCCCACAAGCGCAATGCCGAGAGCATCAACAAGATTAAGCGCAATATCGAAGTCTATTGGGTGGAGAAATACCACTATCGCGAGGGTATTATCGAGATCGGCCGTCGCTTGCACGAGCATGCCCTCCAGATCGAAAACCCCTTCGATGTCAATATACCTATCAACCATATCCGTCGCATCACGAAGAAGCATTGATCCGGCTTTTTTGTAAATGTAACTAACTTACAACTTAAATACACCCTATTTTTTTGCCCTTTCGGTTTTTTGGCGTACCTTTGCGCCGGAAAGATTCCGAAAGGGTTTGTTTTTGCTTTACTGTTATACTGCTACTTTACTTACTGACACTAAGCGTAAGTCAAGTTGTTTCCCACTCCCGGACAACTTGCGGCACCGGGCGACTAGCCGCCCTGGCTTTTCTTTTCGGAGTGGACATTTTATGGATTAATATAGAGATTTATCGCAGCGCCTCACCGTCGGGAGATTGGGAGGCGTTTTTGTGTGTGTATCTTTTTGCCCCGCTTTTCATCGCGGCATTCGTGTTCTTTTGTGCTTTCCTTTGACTTTTCGTTCGTTGTCATCTTTCGTCCATTCCGCTTGATGGTATATGGTTTCTTCGTTTGTACTTGCAACTTGGCTTCCGAAGGAAAGGAGGAAGCATATGCTATGACAATTGTTCGTTCATCTGTTTTCTGAACGTTGATGGGGGAATTCCTTCTTTCCGCCGGAAGAAGATATTCATATGCTCGGGTGATGAGAACTGCAGTTCATAAGCTATTTGTTTGATTGATTTCCTCGTAGTGGCCAGTTGCTGCTTGATCTTAATCATAAGCATGATGGAAATCCATTCGGAAGCGCTCTTCCCGGTTTCATTCATCAGCAGATCATGCAGCTGCTTGGTGCTTATATTCAGTTGCGAGCAATAGAATTCCAGCTGATGTTTTGTATTTACATGATTGTCAAGGAGGGTATAGAATTGATTGACAATTTCGTTTTTCTGCTCTCTTGAATGTAATACTTTCGCAATCCGGGGATGGATAAATAGACACTCTGTCCGAGCTACAAGATAGTCGTTTCTGTCCGATTTTTCCTTTAGGTATACATCTTCTATGTCGGCTATGTATTGTTTGAATAGTTGCATTTCCGGTTCATCCAGTTTAATAAGAGGCGAAATTCGTGCCCTCGCGAAGATAGCCGCTAAGTCGGCTTTTTTTATCAATGGCAAAAACGTAGAATCATACATTATTTGTTGGTATTCAAGTTTTCCTTGAAATTCAACATCTTCCGTATATGTTCCCGAGGGTATAACCAGCATGAAAGGTGGTTTTAGACGATACAAAACGCCATTAATCTTAAGGGCGGCGGGGTCGCCCTTTGAGACTACTAGGATGTTGGGTATGTCGTATCGTACTGGGAATGGAGTCAACTGTATCTTTGTATTAGTAAATGTCATGACTCCTTCTGTCAGTCTGTTGATCTTAAGAGATGACTTCAGTACGTTTTCCCAGTTGCTTACTCTTTCGTTCATGGTTGTATAGAATTTTCTTGCAAATATATAGCATTTTTACTAATTCCGCAAGTCATTGTGATAGATGTATAGAAAAATGTCGCAAATAAATAGGATTTGTTATTTGTTTTGATGTAACTTTGCAGCCGGAATCCAATAGGTGTACCTAAAGGATAGCATCCATGTATATTTTTTGTGCGGGACAGGCGCGTTGCGCGTCTATTTATAATGGTATTTCTATAACGTGACATTAGTTACTCAATAAAATAATACAATCATGAAAAAATTCATTTTCTTTATTATCGCCGCAGCAATGTCTTTCTCGGCATATGCTCAGTCATGGACTGCCTCTGGCTCCTCTTTGTATAGCCCAATCTCGTCATCAAGCTATGTTGGTATCGGTATTGTCCCAGCTTACAAATTGGACGTAAACGGCAAATTGATGCTCCGTACTGTCGACTCGCAAAATTCCGTATCCCGCAGTTATATCCATTGGGAGAGCGGAGCCCTTCAACTGGGTACTCCTTATAATGTGTATGGAACAAACTACGTAGATCTCAAGCCTGGTGGTTTCCCTGGAACATCTCAACATTCTGTTTTGAGAATGTATTATATTGGCAGTATTGGAAACGTGGAAGATAATATTGTGCTTAACTCAAGTGGCAGCAGTTGGTTTATGGGTGGCAGACTTGGTGTCGGCACCAAAACACCGACTACGTTGCTCGACATCCGTGGTGGAATACGCGGTTCGGAGTTGAAAATCTGCCATAACACAAATACCTCCGGCCCGGATATTCAGCTGCATTTTCAAGGAAACTGCTGGTTCAACAATGATGGAAATGTAGGTATCGGCACTACTACTCCCAATTACAAACTCGATGTGAATGGAGCCATCCGTGCTAACGAGATTATTGTGAATACTACCGGTGCTGACTTTGTGTTTGAAGGCGGCTATCATTTGATGCCGCTAGGCGAGGTAAAGGAATACATAGAAGCCAACCATCACCTTCCCTCGATTCAGTCGGCAGCAGAGATGCAGCAGAATGGTGTGAGCATCAGTGAACTGCAGACGCAGTTGCTGCAGAAGGTGGAAGAACTGACGCTCTATATCCTTCAGCAGCAGGCTACTATTGAGACCCTGCAGAACGAAATCCGCGAACTTAAAAAATAAGGAGAAAATAGTATGAAAAAAATCATTTTCCTAGCGGTTGCAGCAGTTGCTCTGCTCGCCGCCTGCAATCAAGTAGAAGTCATCAACCCCGATCTGAACGAAATAGAGGGTTGGGATGAGTATGTTCAGACGGGTAACTTGGGCGTTTCCGGTGTTGCCCATAATCTGGTACTTGTGAGATTCAAAGATGAAGAGTCCAAAAATTATGTAGCTGTGGCCCATCGTATGCTTCAAAAAGAGTGTGGCGAGACTATTCCTGTGATCTATGAAAAAGATACATTAGGGTTGTCTTGCTCCTATTTTAGGAACCAACTCTCCAATACATTTCCCTCAGATTCGATTGCTTTGTTTGCAGAAGATATGTTGTCGCTTTGCGGATCGTCTCCCTACAGGGAGTTGGCAGATGGTTATTACCTTATCGATTGGAGATGGTACGGAATCGCTCGGCCCTTTGGCCTTTATCCTGAGGACGTCCCCGAGCATTGCTTCCTGTCAAATACCCGCTGGAAAGATTTGTCGAGTCTTTCTGCCACCTGGCGTCATCGCGATGTGTCGGGAAACCCGTTTGCTGAGATTGCGGTGTTGAGATTACAATATGTCGATCTGTATTGTGGCTTCAATCATCCCGGTTCTTATTGGTTCACCCATAACGCTTCGCCGGTCTATGCTTATTATCTAAACTATGATCTTGATGATATTTACTTCAGTCCCGAAATGTTGAATTTTACGTACGACGACTATGTGCAATTCAGCGACAGTATGTATTCTGTATATCAGGACCGCCTGACTGAAGCCATTAAGAAGGGAGATCTGCATAAGTTTGCTCAGAGACATGTATATGAATAAGCCATTCTTTATAGCTAGCCTGTTGTTGATTTCATGTGGTGTGTCCGCTCAATTAGTTTCATTGGAGCTTGCAAAACAACGTGCTGAGCAATTTTTGCATACCTCACTTGAGTTTGTTGACAATGCTACCGATAATGATAAACGGGCTGTTTCACCACGTAAATCCGGTGAGCGAGATGCAGAAGATCCCGCAATTTATGTGTTTGCCGCAGATAGTCAATGGGCAGTTGTTTCTGCCGATGAACGCACTACGCCGATTTTAGCATATTCCAATGAATGTGCTTTTCCTTCTTCTTCGGAAATGTCTCCTGCCATGCATGACCTGCTAGAGGATTATCAACGGCAGATTCAGTTTTTGAGGGAACATGAAATCTCACAGAATACAGATTCTGTATCTAATATGGCAGTAAGGAACAGCACGTCCTCTTTGCCAGCACGCGTTTCTCCCCTGTTAGAAAAAGGGAGGGCTCATAATAAATGGAGGCAAGATCAGCCGTACAATAAGTTTTGCCCATCGAGTTCCGATTATGCCCAACCTCAGGTTGGATGTGTGGCACTTGCTATGTCTCAAATCATGTGGTATTGGGAGTGGCCTGCAGCTACTCATGTGACGGATTATGCAAATGGATACCTTTTGCGAGAGTATGATTGGTCTGTGATACCATCCGAGATAACTAATAGTACGCCTATCAACGAAGTAGACATGCTGGCTCATCTTTTGGCGGATGTAGGTCAGGCCGTGAATATGAATTACGGCAGTGACGCTTCTGGTACGTCTATGATACATGTTCCTTCTGCCTTCGGTATTTTTGGATATCATGCAGACGATTCTTTGCTAAGAAGTGATTTTTCAGATAATGAATGGAAAACCCTGTTGAAAAATGAGTTGGCTAACGAACGTCCCATATTATATGGCGGCTATGGTTATCATGACTTTGGTGCCTTTCGTGTAGATTATGGACATTGTTTTGTGGTTGATGGATATGACGTATTGGACCGATTTCACATCAATTTAGGTCATGGTGATCAAGCAGCCTACTTTTATTTAACTAACATTCATGAGATGTTAGGTCTAGAAAAATTTAAGTATGATTTGAATCATACAGCCGTCTTCAATATTTACCCTAGTACATGGGACTGTGAACCGTTTTACTTATCCAAAAGATTTTGGAGTATGCCAGATTTGGGAACTTTTCAATATCCCGCTGGATTTACCGTTTATAATGCGGTAGTGGAAAGTGGGATAACAAAAAATATAACTTCAGGAGATTATATAAGAATTTTACCGGGGTCGCATTTCCAAAGAGGATCAAATGTGCATTTCAGTATTGAAGAAACAGACTGTGATGGTGAGTATACTGACCTGTTTGACAATTTATCTCCGGCTAGAGTATCTCGTTCTCTAGAGAATCCCAATCCTTTTGATGAACCTGTAGCCGCGAAGCTGGATGTATCTCCCAATCCTGTTCACGATATTTTGAATATCTCTGGTTGTAGTTGCGAGTCGCCGGAACTTATGATCTACTCTATCCGAGGCCAACTTGTTCTGGCTGCTTTAGGTACGTCTTTAGATGTGCACTTTTTGCCCGCTGGCCTCTATCTGCTTGTCTGCAACGATAATGGACACATTACGAGAACCCGTTTCTTGAAAGAATAGAACGACGATGAAGATTCTTCTTCATGACCACAGCCCGGCCAATTGGGCGGGCTGTTTTGTTTTATATATTTCCGC
>JAGHUE010000023.1 GCA_018064985.1 Candidatus Colicola faecequi
GGTGGCAGCCCTACCGCTGCAGACCGTATCCTCGCTTCCCGTCTCGGTTGCCACGCTATCCTCGCACTTCTCGATGGCCAGCGCAACATCATGATCGGTATTCAGAACAGCGAAATCGTTCACATCCCGCTCAACAAGGCTATCCAGAACAAGAAGGATATTGATGGCGACAAGTGGAACGCTCTCCACATGCTCTCTATCTGATTTGCGACACAAATTTTTATGCAAGAATGCAATAGTGCAAGGCTGACGAACGTCCGTTCATCTTGCCCACTGTATTGTCTGACTGCATAAATGCATAAAATTTTGCATAAAATCGGCCGCTTCGGCTATGCGAAGTTGAAGCGACTTAGATGGGACTTCCATGCGACTTTCGAGCCACTTCTCCAAGTTGGCTCGGGAGTTGCATAATGAATAAAAAATGTATAAACCTTACTATTAAAACAGTGAATTATGGAAAATCTTGATTTCGACAGAATTGATTCTACCCGCCACGACGACGCTATCGTGGCTACCCTCATGCGTAACGTTTATCTTTGGATGACGCTCGCGCTTGTCATTACCGCTCTTACGGCTATGGTTTGCGCCAAGTCGGAAGCCTTCATGGCCCTCCTTTTCTCGAGCCGTGCGCTCCTTTGGGGTGTGATGATTGCGGAACTTGTACTCGTGATGGTTTTCTCCGCGCGACTGATGAAGATGTCCTTCTCGCGAGCTACGCTCGTTTTCATTATTTACAGTATCCTCAACGGTATTGTCTTCAGCACCATCTTTTGTGCATTCTCGCTCGGCTCTATCTATACCACTTTCTTCGTAACGGCCGGCACCTTTGCCGCTATGGCGCTTGTCGGCTCTTTCTCGAAAAAAGACCTCAGTGGCATCGGTAAGTTCGCCATCATGGCTCTTATCGGACTCATCATCGCCGGCATTGTCAACATCTTCCTCAGGAATACGATGTTCGATCTTATCGTTTCCGGCATCGGTGTCCTCGTTTTCTCGGCTCTCACGGCTTACGACTCACAGAAAATCAAGCAGATGCTCTACACCCAGAGCGATATCGATGACAATAGCCAGAAGATCGCGCTCTTCGGTTCGCTCTCGCTCTACCTTGATTTTATCAACCTGTTCCTCTATCTCCTCCGTTTCTTCGGGAGCTCGAGAGACTGATTTTTGCGAAAAAACTGCATAGTTCCTTCTTTTTTCTTCGGAATTGTGTAGTTTTTTCTACGTTATGCAGTCTAATAGGTATAAACAAATTCCAACAAAAATATGGCAAATTACGCAAAAGTTCCCGCTCCGGCATGGCTCAAATATGCCGTTGTAGCTATCCTTGTCATCATCCTCTGCCCGGCTTTTCTCGTGCGTTGCACACGAGTTGACAGCTCCGAAGTGGGTGTGAAGTTCAATAAACTCTCTCTCACCGATCAGGGTACGCTTGACGCTTCGCCCGTTACCGGCTACGTGTTCTTCTGCCCGATCACCACGGATGTCTTCAAATACGAGACATTCGTACAACGTGTTGATTATGCGCCGTTTACCGTTACTACTCGCGACGCGGCCATCTTCACCATGGATCCTACCATGGCTTATTATCTCAACCGCGACAAGGCTGTCGATGTCTTCTTCAAGTATCGTCGCGATCTTGATGATATCGAGGCCGGTTATATGCGCACGGTAATTTATGATGCCTACCGCATTACTGCCAACAACTACTCCTCCGATGAACTCATGGCCAATCGTGCCACTTTCGAGCGTGAAGTTCGTCTGATGCTCGACAGCACCCTTACCTCCGAGGGCTTCGTTGTTACCGAGTTCACTTCTCAGATCACCCCGCCGGAGAGTCTCCGTCAGATGATCGAGGCCAAGAATGCTGCCGTTCAGGCTGCTCTCAAGGCTGAGAACGAGGTAAAGGAAGCCGAGGCTAACGCCAAGATTGCCGTTGCGAAAGCCGAAGGTGAGGCCAAGGCCATGAAGATCAAGGCCGACGCTGAGGCTTACTACAACCGCACCATTGCCGCATCGCTTTCTCCGCTTATCGTGCAGGAAGACTGGATTGAGAAGTGGGACGGCAAGCTCCCGCAAGTGCAGGGCTCCGACAAGATGATGCCCGTTGTCAACTTCCAGAAATAAGATATCAGCAATCATCCGGTAGCTTTTTCCGCGTAACGCAACGTTACGTTACGCAAAAAATGTATTGTTTGCTTACCTCTATACGCAAAAATGCGCCACCTGTTCGGGTGGCGCATTTCTTTGTGATATTTTCCTTGGGCGGGAATGCGTTACAGTTTCGGAATCTCGATACCTTGTATCATCCGGTACAAATCGAGCGCATAAACATCCGTCATCCCCGAGAGGAAATCCAGTACGGCAAGGAAGCGGCTGTAGAGCGATTCGTCATGAACGGCATATTGTGAAGGAACGCGGTCCAGCAACTTCTTCGAGTAAGCTTCTTCCGGGTGAAGAATGGCTTCGATATAATGTTCTAGCAATACGGAAATGACTTTGTAGCCGGAAAGTTCGATATCGAGAACCATCTGTGAGCGGTAAATCTTCTGCTTGGCGAGACGGGCGCACTCTTTGTAAGCGCTGCCGAGCGGCTCGGGCAATACATCGATGAGCGACGGCTGCGGTTCGCCTCGCAATATTGCTTCCTCGCGCTCGCAGAACGCGTCCGCGCATGCGTCTACTAATTTGCCGATAACGCCCGAGCGCAGGTACGCGAGCTGCTCGTTCGGATCGGCCAACCGGTTCAGATGCTCTCGTCTGTGAGCCTGGCCTTCTTCGCTGAAGAACCCGAGGAACAGACGGATGGCCTCCTCGGTGGAGAGGATATGCAGCTTGCAGGCATCCTCTATATCCATCATTTCGTAGCAGATGTCATCGGCTGCTTCTACCAGATAAACGAGCGGGTGGCGGGCATACTTCTCTTCTGCCCCTGCCTGACGGACAATGCCGAGCTCCGCGGCAATGCGCTCATAGAGCGGCTTGTCTTGCTGGAAATAGCCGAATTTCTGCTTGCCTTTGGGCGAGTAAACCGAGTCGTACGGGTATTTGATAATCGATGCGAGAGTGGAGTAGGTGAGCACGAAACCTCCGGCCCTGCGGCCGACAAACTCATGCGCCAGCAGTCGGAAAGCGTTGGCATTGCCTTCGAAATGCGTAAAATCAGCCCACTGCTCTTCTGTGAAGTATGGGCGCAACTCTTTGCCCTTGCCTTCCGAGAAATAGGTGCCGATGGCTTGCTCGCCTGAGTGTCCGAAAGGCGGATTGCCCATGTCGTGTGCCAGACAGGCGGCTTGTACGATGCTCGGAATCTCGCTGAGAGCCGGACATTCGTCGGCATATTTCTCCCGTAATGTGCGGGCAACTTTCGAACCGAGACTGCGACCCACGGTTGAAACCTCCAGCGAGTGGGTCAGACGGTTATGAACGAAAATGCTCCCCGGAAGCGGAAAAACCTGCGTCTTGTTCTGCAGACGGCGGAAGGGCGCAGAGAAAATAAGCCGGTCGTAATCGCGCTCGAATTCCGAACGGATATCAACCTTGTCTGTATGGTATTGCTCCAGGCCAAGGCGCTTGGTGGTTATCAATTGGGTCCATTTCATAACTTATCGTGTTTATTTTGGCGCAAAGTTAGCTAAAAATTTGGTAATATGCAAATATTTTCGTACTTTTGCACTCCCTAAGGCGAAAAATAGGATATGCTTTCAGACGAATCCGGAAAAGCCCCTTATCTGATTTCTGAAATGAATGTAATTTCTACTCCCATAGATGGCTTGCTGATTGTGGAGCCGCAAGTGTTTGGCGATAGCCGCGGTTATTTCTGCGAGACCTACAACGAGGCACGCTACCGGGCTGCCGGTATCGATGTGCAGTTCGTGCAGGACAACCAATCGCTTTCTTCCTATGGCGTGGTTCGCGGGCTGCATTTCCAGAAACCGCCTTATTCGCAAGCCAAACTGGTGAGCTGTGTGAAAGGTTGCGTGCTCGATGTGGCTGTGGATCTGCGGAAAGGTTCCAAGACCTACGGGCAGCATTTCGCAGTCCTGCTTTCGGAAGACAACCATCGCCAGTTCTTCATCCCCAAGGGTTTTGCTCATGGTTTTTCCGTCCTTTCCGAATCGGCTCTTTTCGCCTACAAATGCGATGAGCTCTATCATCCGGAAGCGGAAGGAGGGCTCCTGCTTTCCGACCCGGAGCTCGATATCGACTGGCAGATTCCGGCGGAGAAGATGATTCTCTCCGACAAAGACCGCAAGCACCCGCTGCTGAAAGACCTTGGAGAAATCTTCTGATACGTCTCTCGAATGTGCAGTTTTGCAGTTCTGCAAATCTGCAAAACTGCAAATACAGTAACCGAAACAACCTGTTAATTCCGGCGCTGGAGCGCCTCTCTATATGAAAGTTCTTGTAACCGGCTCGATGGGCCAGCTCGGCAATGAGATGCAAGTCTGTGCCAAGCTTCACGACAATCACACTTATTTCTTTACCGACATCATGGCAGAAGCCCCTGCTATGCGTCTGGATATTACCGATGCTGAGGCGGTGAAGGACTTCGTGTTGTCGCATTCGGTCAATCTGATTGTCAATTGTGCGGCTTATACCAATGTGGATAAGGCGGAAGACGACGAGAAGACGGCCTGCCTCATCAACGCTGCTGCCGTGCGCAATCTCGGTGAAGCAGCTGCTGAGGCCGGAGCCAGAATGATTCATATCTCTACCGACTACGTTTTTGCCGGAGAATCCTCAGAGCCTTACCGCGAAGATATGCCGGTTGATCCGAAGACTGCCTACGGTCGCACCAAGCGTGCAGGCGAAGAAGCGCTTCTCGAGGTGCTTCCCGATGCGGTGATTATCCGTACAGCTTGGTTGTATTCTTCGTTCGGCCAGAACTTCGTGAAGACGATGATCCGCTTGGGAAAAGAGCGTGAGGAACTCGGTGTTGTATTCGACCAGATCGGCACTCCTACCTATGCTGCCGACCTTGCTGCCGCTATTTGTGTGCTGCTCGAAAGCAAGGAATGGATTCCGGGTATCTACCATTTCACCGATGAAGGTGTCTGCTCTTGGTATGATTTCACCCGCGAAATCCACAGCCTCTACAATTCGCAGGAGGTGCTCCTCGCCTACCAGCGAGGCGAACTCACTGCCGCTCAGGAACCGGCTATCAACTGCCAGGTTCGTCCCATCCTTTCTTCGGAATATACCTATCGTACGCCCCGCCCGCACTATTCGGTGCTGGATAAAGCCAAGTTCAAGAAGACGTTCGGTGTGGAGATTCCTTATTGGCGTGATTCGCTTGCCCGTTGCATTGCCCTTCTTGCCGACTGATCCGCAAATCTGATCCATAAAATATCGCTCATCCCCGCGTGATGCTGTATACCATTATTTTTGCCGCTATCCTGCCGGCATTCTTGTTGGTCTTCTATATCTACCTGAGAGACCGCTATCAGCGAGAACCGCTTTCGCAAGTGCTGAAAGCCGTGCTGTTTGGCGTTTTCTCTGCCGGAATCGCCCTGGTATTGGAGGAATCGCTCCAAATATTGGGCATCGTTGGAGCCGCATCGACATGGCTTGGAGCGGTATGGAATGCATTTGTGGGAGCGGCCATGCCGGAGGAGGCGGCCAAATTGCTGATGCTATGGTTGCTTCTACGCAGGAACCCCTATTTCGATGAGCGTTTCGATGGCATAGTGTATGCTTGCTGCATCGGTATGGGATTTGCCGGCACGGAGAATATCGTATATCTGCTGAACAATATCGACGGATGGCAATCGGTAGCCGTCCAGCGGGCTATTTTCGCGGTTCCTGGACATTTCTTCTTTGCCGTAGCGATGGGATTCTTCTATTCGCAAATTGCTTTCCGTGACTTGCCTGCTTATCGGAAGTCGCTCATCTTCTTCGCTCCGGTAGTGCCTCACGGCATTTACGATGGACTGCTTTTTATGGCCAATGTGACGCCTGCCATAGCCGGATTGCTTGTAATGGCATTCTACGTGTTCTGCTTCTGGTCTTTCCGTCTGGGGCGCAACCGAATCCGGAAAATGTCGGAGGAATCCGATCCCGACAACATCAAATTCTTTTGAACTTTTATTATTCCTTGAATAAGAGCTACTGTTATAGCAACTAATTATTCATATTTCATAACATTTTTACGTAATTATATCATGACATCTCAAAAAAAAGGACTGGCAGCTAAAAATGAGCTCCAGAAATTGCAGCCGCTTTCGCGCAAAGTGCAGCGAGCTATCGACAACAAGAAGTATCTCGAGAGTCATCTGACACTCGCAAGCATGGCGCACGATTTGGCCAGCAACCGCACCTATCTTTCGGATCTGATCCATCAGCAGTACGGCCTTTCCTTCTCCGATTTCATCAACTACTTGCGAATTGAAGAGGCTAAGCGTATTCTTGCTGAAACCAACGACGAGCTGCTCATCAAGGACCTTTATGTCCGCTTGGGCTACAATTCTCCTACTTCTTTCTACAGAAATTTCAAGCGCCTTACCGGCATGTGCACTACCGACTATATTGCCGGTATGAAACACTAAAAAAGGTGATTGCGGCTGGAGATGCTGATGATTATGTGGGGTTGACCTACTTCTCCGGTCTGTGTGTGGATTCTATTTATCAGCCTTTTAAGACTGCCTTTCCTATGGAAGGGTGGTCTTTTTGTCAATATGTAATACAAATAGGCAACTATATGTTGCAAAATGATGAAAAAGTGCACTTTTTTTATGGTCTGCTTGCGTATTTCAGAAAAAAGGTGTAATTTTGCAGACGAATTCAAATGATTACTGACGTCGGTCCTCCCTCCCGCTGCGTCAATGTTGTTGCAAATGAAAGGTCTGTTGTTTAACGGTATGAATGAGAATGGGTATGCTTATACTCAGTTTTTTTCGTGCGCAGTAGAGGAGTAGATTCTAGAAGTAAAGCCGGCTTTCCGCCGGTTTTTTCGTTTTTCTGAAATATCAGATAGATATCAATAACCAACACAAATTTTATTAACTAATCACAGTTCTTATGCGTTTTACAAAAAGCATTCTTACTCTGATGGCTATGCTCTTCATGAGCGCTAGCCTCTTTGCACAGATCACTACTGCCAACTTGGGTGGTGTGATCAGCGACAAAAACGATGCAGCTGAGACTATGGTTGGCGCAGTAGTAAAAGCTACCTATACCCCGACGGGCCAGGTTTACTACGCTACCACCGACGCTGCTGGTAACTACAACTTCCACAACATCGTGGCCGGCGGTCCGTATGATGTAGAAGTGCAGACCCTCGGTTATCGCAACCTCAAGGTAACCGGCGTTTACCTCAACCTTGCCGACAACAACACCCTCAACCTCGCTGTTGAGCAGGAGTCGTTCGGCGTTGACGAAATCGTCGTTACTGCACAGGACCTCTCCAACATGGCTTCTAACCGTGCTGGTGCGCTTACCACTATCAGCGCTGCTACCATGGCAGTTACTCCGTCTACTTCCCGTTCGATGAACGACGTAATGGCTCTCACCCCGCAGGCTACCGTTACTTCTAACGGTTTCGCAGTTGGTGGTGGTAACTATCGTCAGTCTAACGTTACCGTTGACGGTGCTGCATTCAACAACGGCTTCGGTATCGGCTCCAACCTCCCTGCAGGTGGTACCCCGATCTCTCTCGACGCTCTTGATCAGATGGCTATCTCCATCACCCCGTACGACGTTCGTCAGTCCGGCTTCACCGGTGGCGCTATCCAGGCTACCACCAAGTCCGGTACCAACGAGTGGAAGTTCTCTGTTTATGACTACTTCAAGAACGACGCTCTCCAGGGCAAGAAGTATGGCGATCTCGTAAACGGCGCTCGCAAGGAGCTCGTGCTCGCTAAGTCGCTTCAGAACACCGTTGGTTTCACCGTAGGTGGTCCGATCGTAAAGAACAAGCTCTTCTTCTTCCTCAATGCTGAGTATGATGTCGACAACAACCCGGGCCAGAACTACATCGCTCGTCCGAACGACGCTGCAGAGTGGGGCAACGGTACTCAGGTTAACCGTCCGACCGAAGCTTTCCTTCAGGAAGTTTCTTCTTACGTAAAGGACAAGTACGGCTATGAGACCGGCGCTTATCAGGGCTACTCTTTCAACTCTCCGGACTGGAAGATCCTCGCTCGTCTCGACTGGCGTATCAACAACAACCACAGCATCAACCTCCGTTACTCTTACACCCACAACTATTACACCACCCGTCCGTCGAGCTCCATCTCTCCGCTCCCCAGCTCGGTTTACGACAAGAACAACAACGGTCGTCAGAGCCAGTGCGCTATGTACTACCAGAACTCTTGCTACAACCAGGAGCAGAACTTCGGTTCGCTCGCTGCTGAGTGGAAGTCTCGCTTCGCAGAAGGCAACGGTAACAACATCCTCCGTGCTACCTGGTCTCACCAGTACGAGCCTCGTTCTTACAACGGCGGTCTCTTCCCGACTGTAGATATCCTCGGTGAGGAAATCAACGGCAAGCCGTCTGTTCTCTGCTCCTTCGGTACCGACCCCTTCACCTTCGGTAACCTCCGTGACGTTCACACTGTTAACATCACCGACGACGTAACCTACACCGTAGGCAAGCACACTGTTACTGCTGGTGCTCAGTTCGAGTGGAACAGCGGTAAGAACGGCTTCATGCAGATGGGTAACGGCTACTTCCTCTACAACTCTTGGGAAGACTTCAAGAATCAGGCTACTCCGCTTGCATTCGTAATGACTCACCCGAACGATGACAATCCTGCTAACCAGCAGTTCCCGACCATCGCTACCACCAAGTACTCTGTATATGCTCAGGACGAAATCGATCTCCACAAGCAGTTCAAGATGACTGTTGGTCTCCGCCTCGAGATGCCGTCTTATCCGACCCTCGACAACGAGAACAAGCAGTTCACTGAAATCTATAAGGAGACCACCGGCTGGCAGACCAACCAGGTTCCTAAGGCTTACCTCAACATCAGTCCGCGTCTCGGCTTCAACTGGGATGTACTCGGCAACAAGCGTATGATCGTTCGCGGTGGTACCGGTGTATTCGCAGGTAACCTCCCGATGGTATGGCTCGTTTCTGCTGTTGGTAACTCCAACACCATGCAGAACCAGCTCATCTGGCACTCCGGCAACGAGAACCTCGAGAAGTTCAACGGTCACTTCGGTGCTACCCGTGAGGAAATCCTCCAGACCATCTACGGCGCTGAAGGCTTCAAGAAGACCGACGACCTCGCTGCTCCTTCTGCTACCACCGTTATCGCTAAGGATCTCCGCATGCCTACCACCTGGAAGTCTTCTCTCGCAGTTGACTTCAACCTCCCGAACAGCTGGAAGCTCGGCTTCGAGGGCATCTTCAACAAAGACCTCAACGCTGTTGTTGTTCGCAAGGAAGGCTACAAGGCTGACGCTGATCTCGTAATGACCGAAGGCCACACCTTCGACGCTCGCAAGCACTATGTTAAGGATCCTGCTCAGAACGGCATCACTCCGTACCTCATCACCAACAGCGAAGAGACCGGTTACTATGGCTCCTTCACCGCTAAGGTTGAGAAGGCTTGGAACTGCGGCATCAACTTGATGGCTGCTTACACCTATTCTCGCAGCATCGGCGTTAACGACGGTGTAGGCGATCAGGTTACCGGTATCCTCTCTTCTGTAGGTTCTGCTACTGCTAACGGTGGCAACGATGCTGAGCTCGGCTACTCCAGCTACGTTTCTCCTCACCGTCTTGTAGCTACCCTCAGCTATGTAATTCCTGAGAAGATCGGTTCTACCACCCTCGCTCTCCACTACGAAGGCCAGCAGATTGGTTACCTCTCCGGTATCAGCTACACCACTTGGACTCCGACCATGGATAAGGATCTCTCCGGCCTTGGTACTACCAACCCGACCATCTATATCCCGACCGAGGAGCAGCTCGAAGTAATGAACTTCGCTTCTGACGCTAACAAGGAAGAGTTCAACGCTTGGATCTCTGCAAACAAGGCTCTCGACGCACAGCGTGGCAGCTTCGCTACCCGTGGTTGCATGACCATGCCTTGGCACAACCAGCTCGACTTCAAGTTCATGCAGAACTTCTTCGTAGCTGACGGCACCGGCCGCAAGCACAACCTCGAAGTAGGTATGGATATCAAGAACCTCCTCAACCTCGTTAACCCGGCTTGGGGCACCTACAAGAACATCACTTCTACCAACGTACTTAGCTGGAAGGATGGCGTTTATACCTTCAAGGATACCACCAAGCCTGCTGTTTACGCTAACACCGCTTCTACTTGGTCGATCATGTTCAGCGCTCGCTACTTCTTCTAATCAAGATAGCTTTTGCTGACAAGCGAATGTCTCATTCTCTTGTCAAAACACGCAGCCCTCGCCTTTCGGCGGGGGCTGTTTTTGTATCTTCTTTTTTTTGTGTTGTCCGGTTATGCGGTTTTTATGCATAATCTTATGCAGAATTAGCACGAAGGAATCGTGACCGCTTTGTGTGGACTTAGAGTGGAGGTAGAGTGGACTTCCATGCGGCTTTCTGTAGCCGTTCTGGCGCCTGATTTATGCACAATCTTATGCTCGCGTACATTGCAATTACTCCCGGTTTGCAAGTCCTGTTTGAGAAATTCATTTGGCCGTGTGACCGTGGCTGTCTGTGCTATTGGAGTGCTGTCGTACTGTTCTTTATGCGCATTGACGTATATGGCCATGTGACCAGTCAAAAAAAGGCCGCTCCTTTTCGGGAGCGGCCTGCTTTTTTGTTGCACTCAAACAACCGGGCTGATTAGTGGAGCTCAGCGAGGTACTTGATGGTGCGAACCATCTGAGAGGTGTAAGAGTTCTCGTTGTCGTACCAAGAAACAACCTGTACCTGATAGGTCTCTTCGTCGATCTTAGAAACCATGGTCTGGGTTGCGTCGAAGAGCGAACCGAAACGCATACCGATGATATCGCTGGAAACGATCTCGTCCTCGGTGTAGCCGAAGGACTCGGTCTGAGCAGCCTTCATTGCAGCGTTGATGCCTTCCTTGGTGATGTCCTTGCCCTTAACAACAGCGATAAGGATGGTGGTAGAACCGGTCGGAGTCGGGATGCGCTGTGCAGAACCGATGAGCTTACCGTTGAGTTCCGGAATTACGAGACCGATAGCCTTAGCAGCACCGGTAGAGTTCGGAACGATGTTCTGTGCACCTGCACGAGAGCGACGGAGGTCACCCTTGCGCTGCGGGCCGTCGAGAATCATCTGGTCGCCGGTGTAAGCGTGGATGGTAGACATGATACCGCTGGCAATCGGAGCGTAGTTGTTCAGAGCAGCTGCCATCGGAGCGAGGCAGTTGGTGGTGCAAGAAGCTGCAGAGATAACGGTGTCAGCCGGGGTAAGGGTCTTGTGGTTAACGTTGTAAACGATGGTCGGAAGATCGTTGCCTGCAGGAGCAGAGATAACAACCTTCTTTGCGCCTGCTGCGATGTGAGCAGAAGCCTTCTCCTTGCTGGTGTAGAAACCGGTGCACTCGAGAACTACGTCTACGTTGAGCTCGCCCCAGGGGAGTTCTGCTGCGTTAGGCTTTGCGTAGATGGTGATCTTCTTGCCGTCAACTACGATGTAATCTTCACCTGCTTCTACAGTGTGCTTGCCTTCGCCGAACTTGCCAGCGAAACCACCCTGAGCGGTGTCATACTTGAGAAGGTGAGCGAGCATCTTCGGGCTGGTAAGGTCGTTGATTGCAACTACCTCATAACCTTCAGCCTCAAACATCTGACGGAAAGCCAGACGACCAATACGGCCAAAACCGTTAATAGCTACTTTTGTCATAATCTAATGAGTTTTTTTATGGAGTAAAGAGTATGGATCGTTCGCTTTGCTCTCTGATGGAGGATGGA
>JAGHUE010000028.1 GCA_018064985.1 Candidatus Colicola faecequi
ATTATGAACGATTTCCTTCAAACAGAAGAAAAAATAGTGCAGTATCTCAAGACCGTTTACGATCCTGAGATTCCTGTGAATATCTACGACCTCGGGCTCATTTACAAGGTGGATCTGCAGGACGAAGGGCGTCTCGTTATCGACATGACCCTTACTGCTCCCAGTTGCCCGGCCGCTGATTTTCTTATCGAAGCTATTTCCCAGAAAATGCGATCGGGTCCGGGGATTACCGATGTGAAAATCAATCTGGTTTTTGAGCCTGAATGGACGAAAGACATGAAGTCCGAAGAAGCCAAGCTGGAGCTCGGAATGCTTTGATGCAGCTCCCATGCGACTTCCATTGGTACTACATTGGTACTACATTGGTACTACATAGGTACTACATTGGTACTACTGGCTGTTTTGAGTAGACTCAGAGTAGACGTAGAGTAGACTTTCTGCGGACTCTCTGAATGCGTTCGAACAGGATAAATTGCCCTTTTTTCAGCTATGATTTACTTCATCTCCGACATACATCTCGGCTCGCTCGTGATGGCCGATCCCGAGCTTCATCAGCAGCGGTTCATCTCGCTCCTTCGCAAGATGGAGCAGGATGCCACGGCCATCTACCTGCTGGGCGATGTCTTCGATTTCTGGATGGAGTATTATTGGCCCAACGAACGGCATTTCGCCCGTTTTGCCCCCGTGATCGAGGCGCTGCGCGAAGCCGCTTCCCGTTGCGAGGTGCATTATTTCATCGGCAATCACGACCTCTGGATGTTCGGATGGCTCGAAAAACAGACTGGAGTGAAGATGCACTATGCTCCGCTGACGGTCGACCTCTACGGCAAGCGCTGTTTCCTCGCACATGGCGACGGACTCGGCAGCCGGGATCGCCTCTTCCTCTTCCTTCGCGCCTACTTCCATCATCCCGTTCCGCAATTCTTCTACCGCCTTCTGCCACCTGCTCTGGGCGATCGTTTCGGCTATGCATGGGCTGCCTCTTCCCGCAGGAAAGAATTGGCGCATCCGCTCGAGTATCTGGGTGAGAAAAACGAAGATCTCATCCGTTTCGCCCGTGCGCACGAGGAATCCGAGCACTGCGACCTCTACATCTTCGGCCATCGCCACCTTGAGCTCTCTTTCATGCTCCCCTCCCGCGCCAACATCCACATCCTCGGTGATTTCTTCCGTCAGTACACCTATGGTGTACTTTCTCCCGATGGTGTCTTCTCCCTCGAGCAGGACGGCTTGCAGGAAGTGGAAACGGAAGACCGCAACGGCGTCTCGGTTGCTTTCATGTAAAGATGCCACCTGCCGCTTTGACGCAAAGACAAATCTTTTTTACGCAAAAAATCGCGGAGACAATCCGCTTCGAATATAAAAATGCATTCACGTCAAGAACAACTGAAGGCTTTCGACCGCCTTCTTACTGTCATGGACGATCTGCGCGAGCGTTGCCCGTGGGATCGCAAGCAGACTTTCGACTCGCTCCGCGAGAACACCATCGAGGAAACCTACGAGCTTTGCTCGGCCATCACCCGTCATGATATGGACGAGATTCGCAAGGAACTCGGAGATGTGCTTCTTCACATCGTCTTCTATGCCAAGATGGGCAGCGAAACCGGAGATTTCGACATTGCCGATGTCTGCAATAGCCTTTGCGACAAGCTCATCTTCCGCCATCCGCACGTCTATGGGGTGGAGGAGGCTGCCAAATACGGCAATATCAGCATCCCGGATGCGAAAAACATGAATCCGGACGACGTGAAAAAACTGTGGGAACTGGTCAAGCAGCAGGAGAAAGACGGCAACAAGACCATCCTCGCGGGCGTTCCCGATGCGCTTCCCTCGCTCATCAAAGCCTATCGCGTGGGTGAGAAGGCTGCCAATAGCGGCTTCGATTGGGAAAAACCGGAAGACGTCTGGGAGAAGGTCCGCGAAGAGATAGGCGAATTTGAAGCGGAGGCCCGCAAGAATGCCCAAGCGCTCGAATCCGACGATCCGGAAGAAAAGAAGCGCTCGCGCGAGTATATGGAAGGCGAGTTCGGCGACCTGATGTTTGCCCTTGTCAATGCTGCCCGCCTCTATCATATCCACCCGGACAATGCCCTCGAACGGACCAACCGCAAGTTTATCTCCCGCTTCACCTATCTGGAGCAAGAGGCAAAAAAACAGGGTCGTTCCCTTTCGGAAATGACCCTGGATGAGATGGAAGCTATCTGGCAGGAAAGCAAGCAGTTCTTCCATTAATCTGCTGCGGTTGTCGGTTTGCTTTTTGCCGTTTACCGTTTGCCGTTTCTCGCTTGTGCAGTTTTGCAGATTTGCAGAACTGCATTATTTGGAGAGTTCGCCTGCGTGCGTATGCGCGAGATACTGCGTGTGTATGCGTATAATATAATGTGTGCTTTTGCCGGAATGCGCGTTATTTCTCGCTCTTGCTTTCGGCTACGCGAACCTCGATAATGCCGCTCTTCTCGGCAAACTTCGAATCGGAAAGCACTTGGAACTTCAGCTGCGAATTGCCGGTTTTGAGGGGCGTCAGCTTAACGGGGATAAGCGTGAGATTGTAGCCGGTCACGTAGTCGAAGTGGAGAATGTCGATGTTGGTCGTCGGCTGCAGAATCTTCATGAAATCGTCGGTAGGCGTTATGGTCCAGAGTTTTACCATCGTGCTGTCCCAGTCGATATACGTGGAAACGAGGTTGTTGGCAAAACTTTCGCTGATTACCGTGAAAGAGACGGTGTCGCCCATCAGGATGGTGTCTACGCCGTGGATATTGGTCTCGCTGTTGTAGTAATTCTTAAGGGTGTCTCCGCTGGTGGTTACGAACGAAGTAACGGTCAGGCTGGGAGTATATTCGCTCTCCCATTCGAAACAGCCGGTCAACAGGAATGCTACGGAAGCAAGTACGAATGCAAGTTTTTTGTTCATCGGAAAAAATCCCCTTCGGGAATGTTGTGAATTCTTGGTTTAGTGCGGCATATAGGACTCGAACCTACACGACTTACGTCACCAGATCCTAAGTCTGGCGCGGCTACCAATTACGCCAATGCCGCAGTCGTTCTTTCAAAAACGGCTGCAAAGTTACGAAGATTTTTTGGAATGGGCAAATTTATTTGCCTATTTTAATAAAAAATCGAAGTAAGTTAGGTATCCTACTGGATATTGAAAGTTACGAAGATTTTTTGGCACGGCCAAATTTTTCGGGCAAAAATTTGCAGATCGTTCGACTGAAAGGAGAAAAGAATGGGCAAATTTATTTGCCTATTTCGCTAAAAATTCGAAGCGATTGGCTGTTTCGAAATATCTGTAAATGTGAATTTATGCGATTTTATGCATAAAAATTATGCGATTATGCAGGATAATCTTACTTCCTATTATACATTTCCTTCGGGCTTGAGACTCGTACACAGGCTCGTGGATTCGCCTGTTGCCTATCTGGGTATCATGGTGGGAGCCGGCACGAGGGATGAGTTGCCCGGAGAGACGGGTATGGCTCATTATATCGAGCACACGGTCTTCAAGGGAACGGAACGACGCTCTTCCCGTATGATAATCAACAGGATAGAGAACGTCGGGGGCGAGATAAATGCTTATACCACGAAGGAGGAAACGACCTTCTATGTAGCGACTCCCGAAGAGCATTCCGAGCGGGCGCTCGAGCTGCTGGCCGACATGATTTTTCATCCCGTTTTTCCGAAGCGTGAAACCGACAAGGAAAGGCAGGTAATTTACGATGAGATAGAGAGTTACAACGATTCTCCGTCGGAATTGATTTACGACGATTTCGAGTCGCTTCTCTTTGCCGGACATCCGCTTGCCAACCCTATTCTCGGCACCAAGAAAACCCTCCGCTATTTCAATGTGGAGAAAGCCCATGCGTTTATGAATCGGACTTATAGTCCGAGCCGGATGGTGGTTTTTGCCGAGACGCATATGCCGTTTGCGCGTTTTCTGCGGATGGCCGAAAAATGCGTCGAGAAGGAGGCAATCTGTCGTATGATGATGGAAAATCCGGTGGGCAGAAGTCCCTTCGAAGTCCCATCGAAGTCCCATGAAGACCGCATGGCGATTTATCGGAAACATACCCACCAATCGCACGTGATGCTCGGCGGTCATGCTTACCCGATCGGCCACGAAAAACAGTTGGCCGCTTACCTTCTGAATAATATCTTGGGAGGAGGATCGATGAACTCGCTTCTGAATATTGCGCTTCGTGAGAAAAAGGGCCTCGTGTATACGGTCGAATCGATTTATACCCCGCTTTCGGATACGGGTTACTGGTCGGTTTATTTCGCCTGCGACCCCGAAAACCGTGAGAAATGCCTTGAGTTGGTAGGGCGCGAACTCGATAAACTGATGGACAAGCCGCTTACTGATCAGTTGATGCGCAGGGCTTTCCGTCAGATGCGCGGATTGATGGCCATCTCTGCGGAAAACAGAGAAAACAGCGCCCTTTCGATGGCCAAATTGATGCTCTACCGGGGTGAGGCTCCCCGATGGGAGGAAACGCTCGAGCGGATAAGCGCGCTCACAGCCCACGATTTGCATGTCGTTTCGCAAGAACTTTTTGACTCTTCCAAGCGTTTTTGTTTGCAATATTGCTGATTTGCTTTCAATTTGTCACAATTCGGGCTTTTTTATGAATAATTATACATTCTTAGGTGAATTTTCACAAAAAGTGCGTCTTTTTCGTATTTTTTCCATAAAAATGCTTGCGAATATCAGAAAATAATACTACCTTTGCGCCAACATTGCCGTCCTAGCACTATTTCCCTGACACGGGGCGGCTCATAACACGACTATCCTACCATGATGTACAGGTGGGTAGCCGTGCGTATATGTTCTATAAAAAAATATGGGCGGGCACGCGTATAAAGCCCGCGCAAAACGGTTTCTTCGAGGAAAATCAAATCACAAATAAAATAATTATTCGCTTATGAAAAAGCTTTTCACATTGATTACCTTCTGCTGCCTGGTAGCTATGGCTTGGGCAGATAAGACGGTCAACGGTGTCGTTGTGGATGAGAATGGCGAGCCAGTGGTTGGTGCTACCATTCAGGTACCCGGTACTTCGCGCGGTACTATATCCGACAACGATGGTCTTTTTACAATCTCTGTTCCTGATGACCAGAAAGTCATCGTGGTTTCTTACATCGGCCAGCAGGCACAGGAAGTGCCCGTTAAGGCGAATGTCCGCGTAGTGCTCCGCGAGAATTCCGAAGTGCTTCAGGATGTGGTCGTTACCGGTTACGGTAATGTTACCAAGGGTTCGTATACCGGTAGTGCAACGGCCGTAAATGCCGAGACTATCGAGAAGAAGAGCCCGTCGGAAATCTCGAAGGCACTTGCCGGTGAGGTTGCCGGTGTGCAGGTTGTCAACACCTCCGGTCAGCCGGGTACCAACGCTTCTATCCGCGTTCGTGGTATCGGTTCGCTTTACGCAAGTTCGGCTCCGCTTTACGTAGTGGACGGTGTTCCCTACGACGGTGATATCTCTGCTATCGATCCGGGCGACATTGCTTCCACCACCATTCTTAAGGACGCTACCGCTACTTCGCTCTACGGTTCGCGTGGTGCTAACGGTGTCATCCTCATCACTACCAAGAAGGGTTCTTCCGGTGAGGAAGGCAAGATCGATATCGACGTGAAGTATGGTGCCAACATGCACTTGCTTCCGCTCTATACCGTAGTGACCGACCCGAAGGAATATATCGAGATGGCTTGGATGGGTATCTACAACAACTTTGCAGGTGCTTATTCATCGGAAGCTCGTCGTATTCAGGCTACCAACGATGCCCTCTATTCGGCTAAGGGTCTGCCTGCTATCTACAACCTCTGGACCGTTCAGGGCAATGAGCTCATCAACGGTTACACCGGTAAGTTCTACGACGATGTTGCTTACAAGCCGGGTATGGCCAATATGACCTCGTGGGAGGATGCTATCTTCCATGTAGGCCAGAAGGTTGATGCTACTGCCCGTATCTCCGGCGGTTCTGAGAAGACTACCTATTACACCTCGTTCGGTTACCTCCGCGACGAAGGTTACTATATCGGTTCTGACTACAACCGTTTTACGGTTCGTGCTAACATCGACCACCAGGCAAAGAAGTGGCTTAAGGGTAACCTCAACATGGCTTACTCTTACTCCACCATGAATGCTGTAGGTCAGGGCGACAACATGAACAACGGCTTCAACTATGTCAACTCCATCCCGGCTGTCTTCCCCGTCTATGAATACAACGAAGACGGCTCTATCAAGATGGACCCGAAGACCGGCGGCTACATGTATGACTATGGTATGCATGAGGGCGGTGGTCGTGCATTCGGTGCGGGTATCAACCCGGCAGGTGCGCTCCGCTACGACCGCGATAATACCGTTCAGCATCAGCTTACGGTCAATGGTAACCTCGAGTTCAAGTTCGGCCAGAAGAAGTTCCTCAAGGATCTCAAGCTCATCGTTAATGCAGGTTTGCAGTACTTTGGCCTCATGAACTCCGAGTACACCAACTCGTTCTACGGTGATGCTGCAGGTATCGGTCGTACGTATCAGACTCAGCAGAACTACATGAGCTTCACAACCAATGAGCTTCTCGAGTACAACAAGCTCCTCGGCGATCATACCATCCGTGTGATGGTCGGCCACGAAACCGGTTTCTCCAGAAGCTCTGTACTGCAGACCGCAAAGAACTATGTAGCTAATACAAACGGTGATGCTGTACTTGAAACGGGTAATGCTGTTCAGATGTCCGGCATCGAGTCGGCCACCAATTCGTATGCTATCGAGTCTTACCTCGCTACCGCTTCTTACATCTACAACGAGAAGTATGGTATCTCGGCTAACTACCGTGCCGACGGTTCCTCACGCTTCGCTAAAGGTCACCGTTGGGGTCACTTCGGCTCTGTAGGTGCGATGTGGATGTTTACCGACGAAGGTTTCATCAAGAACAACGTAGATTGGCTCAAGGACGGTAAGCTCCGTCTCTCTTGGGGTGTTCTCGGTAACCAGGGTATTTCGTCTTACCTCTATTCCGATCGCTACTCCATTGAGAACGTCGACGGTCAGGTCGGCTACATCTGGGCCGGCAAGGGTAATGAAGATATCACCTGGGAGCGTTCGCAGCAAGTCGACCTCGGTCTTGAGCTTTCGTTCGACAAATATGTTGATATGGAACTCGACTACTTCTACAAGTATACCAACGATATGCTCATGCCTCAGTTCGTCAACCCGTCGATGGGCTACAGCTTCCAGTATATCAACGGCGGCTCTATGATGAACCAGGGCGTTGAGCTCCAGCTCAATGTACACGCAGTTAACGAGCGCAACGTACAGCTTGATATCCGCTTGAACGGCAGCCATTACGGCAACAAGGTGCTTTCGCTCCCGGATTACATCGATTCGGAAACGGAGATGGTCATGAGCGGTAGCCTCGCTATCGGTTACAGCCCGTACGATTGGAATATGGTTGAGTACGCAGGTGTCAACCCGGAAAACGGTCAGGCACGTTATATCGGTTACTACGATGCTGACTTCGGTTCTTGGGGTACCGGTCGTTCGGCTGAGGCCCTCCAGGCCAGCGGCCAGGATGGCAACAACTACATCAGCAACGTTTACCAGTATCGTATTCTCCACCCGGAGGCTAACATCCAGAAGGAGGTTGTAGAAGGCCGTGAGTCCGCTTTCTGTAGTAGCGACTTCATCGGTAAGTCTGCAATTGCTGATTTTGCCGGTGGTTTCGGTTTCGACCTCAACGTATATGGCGTAACGCTCGACGTAACTTGCTCTTACGGCATCGGTGGTTATGGCTATGACAATACCTACGCTGCCCTCATGAGCTCCGGTAAGGTGGGTTCTTCCAACTGGCACGTAGATATGCGCAATGCATGGAACGACCTGATGACCGACGAACAGAAGGCTAACGCTATTGTTCCTCGTCTGTCCGATGGCGCTGATACCTATGCAAATATGGCATCTACTCGCTTCCTTACGTCCAACAGCTTCCTCTCGCTCAACAACATCCGTCTCGGTTACAGCTTCCCGAAGAAGCTTATCGACAAGATCAAGCTGAAGACGCTGAGCCTCTATGTATCGGCCGACAACCTCGCTGTCGCTTCTGCTCGTAAGGGCTACAACCCGATGGCCAGCTTCACCGGTACTTCCGACTCATATCAGTACACTCCGCTCTCTACCGTTATGGGCGGTATCAAGTTCCAATTCTAAAAATTTGAGGAGACAAA
Source organism: Candidatus Colicola faecequi (assembly GCA_018064985.1). Taxonomy (GTDB): domain Bacteria; phylum Bacteroidota; class Bacteroidia; order Bacteroidales; family Paludibacteraceae; genus Colicola; species Colicola faecequi. The sequence continues at coordinate 8,222 of JAGHUE010000028.1, forward strand.
AATATGAAGAACAAAATCAATTTATGGATTCTTGCAGTGGCAGCTCTTACCATGAGCGCCTGCTCCGAAAGTTTCCTCGATCGTGATCCGCTGGGAAGCACGATCCTCCAGGACCAGTATGACGGCCTCAGCAACACGGTGGAAGGTTCCGTTCGTGGTATCTACTCGCTGCTGTACAACTATAGCAATCACGACACCTTCGGCAAGCGCTCGATCGACCTTTCCACCGATATTCTTTCGGGTGACGTTGCGCTTACTGACAAGCGTTACGGTTGGTTCTACACCGACGAGCAGGGTATGACCTATACCAGCCGCTCGAGCTACGTATGGAGCCACTACTACCTGATGATGCGTAATGTCAACAAGAGCATTCTTCAGATTTCCAAAAAGTCGGAAGTGCT
>JAGHUE010000129.1 GCA_018064985.1 Candidatus Colicola faecequi
GTTGCTGCCGAAGCGCGGGTCTACCTTATAGTAATCCGTCACTGAATAGCCGTGGCTCTGACCGCCTTTGTTATACTGCACGGGGTTGAGCCAGATGGCCGTTACACCGAGCGAGTCGATATAATCGAGGTGGTTCTTGATGCCTTCGAAGTCACCGCCGTGGCGTCCGCCTCTCGTGCGGTCTACTCCGTAGCCGTCCAGCGTGTCGTTGGCGTAATTGCCGTTGGCGTAGCGGTCGGGCATGATCAGGTAGAGCACATCGGCTTTCGTGAATCCCATTGCGCCCGGTTCCTGATTGCGCTCGCGGAGAGGGTAGGTCATTACGTAGTGGTTCTTGCCTTCCGTCAATGCCAGTTCCATTTCGCCTGCCTTGGCTTTGCTCAGGTCAAGGTATACGAAGAGGTAATTCGGGTTCGACGTCCGAGCCACTTCTTTCACCCGTACGCCTGTCGTCTGTGCCGTTACGTCGAAGCGTGCGATGCTGTCGCCCTCCAGCATCAGCTGCAGTTCGGGGTTCTTCATGTCAGCCCACCAGAAAGCGGGAGACACTTGCGTCAACGGGTTCTCGATGTTGCTCTCCACCGGTCGGTGGCACGCTGCCAATGCCAGGATGGCCAGCGCAAAAAAGAAGGTTTTTTTCATATAGTATTATGTATGTCAGTTAGCATGTTTTGTTCTCATTGCCTACAAAATTACAACTTTTTTTCTGTCTATGCAATATCTTCTGCATCTTTCTTCGAAAAAATGCGTCAAAATCCGTCCGGATTTGTTTGTCTCGAAAAAAAATTGTACCTTTGCAGCTGATTGCACGGCTGCCGATGATTGTTGATGCGAATGGTTCGACTACTGCATATTATTTTTGCTCTCTCCGTGAGCTTCTGGGCTTGCGCACAGGAGATCCCTGCCTCGTTGCCCGACAGCGCTGCAGCTGTCCGTGCGCATCATCATCGTTCCGGACGCTCCTTCGAATCCCGCCATCGTACGGGTTGGTTCCGCTTTGCGCCCTACGGCAAGTCGCTTTATGCGGATGAGCATCCTTATTTCGCCCGGATGGATATGGCTGCAGTGTCCAACAACGGCCTCTACGATTTCGGCCATACCGGCAAGTCTTACCGTTGCTATTCGGAAGGCCTCTTCGGTATGGATCTCCCCATCTGGTGCGGCAATCCGGCTGCCGACGATCGATTCGGCATCTCCCTCACGATGGCCTGGTCGGCCAATCTGTGGTTGGATGTCTTCGAGCCGCAGACGGCTCCTGTGGTCAATACCGACTATCGCATCGGTGCGCCTACTCTTACGTTCATCCATCGCCTCCGCCGCGGGTTTGCGGAAAACTATTCCGTCCAGTTCTCGCCCTTCAAGCATGAGTCTACTCACCTTGGCGATGAGCATCAGATAGCCCGCCTCGAAGCCGGATATGCCCTTCGCCGCGTCAATGTGAGCTACAACTATGCAGAGCTCGATTTTACGCTCAACGAACCCGAGAATCGCCTGGCGCAATGCCATACTTTCCGTGCCGGACTGATGCTCCTGCTCAATCCCCGTGCCGGTTGGTATTTCGTCAATCAGGAGGCCGGTGATGGCGATCCCGCTTATGTCCATCCGCGCCTCTCGCCATGGGAAGCCTGGCTCCAGTATCAGTATCAGTCGCCTACCTCCCGCTCCGGTTGGCAGGGCGTTGCTTCGGCTGAGGTGCGCAACCGTGTCCGCTATGGCTACGATCTCTCCCTCCTTTCCGGCGATCCGCAACCCGATCTGCAGCAGGACACCCGTCGCTTCACCTACAACATCTTCCTCGGAGCGCGCTACAACATCCCCGGCTACGACGGCTATTTCTCCCGCGTCAGCTTCGGCATTCGCGCCTACCACGGCATCTGCCCCTACGGCATGTTCCGCTCCATCGACAATTTTTCCCAGATCGGCGCCTGCCTGATCTTTATGTAAACATCTCTCAGAATGCAAATCACACTCGTTGAAATAATCGACTATCTCGGCACCTTCGCCTTTGCCGTTTCCGGCATACGACTCGCCTCGCAGAAGGAGTTCGACTGGTTCGGCGCCTTTATCGTCGGCATGGTTACCGCCGTAGGCGGTGGCACCTTGCGCGATCTCTGCCTCGGCATGAGTCCTTTCTGGATGACGCAGTGGATCTAATTCCTCATCACCCTTCTCGCGCTCCTGCTCTTCGTGCTCTTCCATAAATATATCAACCGCCTGGCCGGCACTATCTTCCTCTTCGATACCATCGGCTTGGCGCTCTTCACCGTCGTCGGTTTCCATAAGACCCTCGATGCCGGTTTCCCGCTCTATGCCGCTATGCTCATGGGCATGATGACCGGTGCAGCAGGCGGTGTGCTTCGCGATATCCTCATCAACGAAGAACCCCTCATTTTCCGTCGCGATATCTATGCCATGGCCTGCTTGGCCGGTGGCCTCTTCTATACGCTGGGCGAACTGCTCTCCTTCCCCGTGGTGGTCTCCCAGCTCGGCTGTGCGGCCGTGGTAATCACCATCCGAGTGCTTGCTGTCCGCTACCATTGGCAGCTTCCCATCGTCCGCGAATGAACGTCCCCTACGCTTCAATCGCTATCTGTAAACACCGAAATATTTTTTGTTATGAAAGAACTCAAAGGCACCAAGACCGAGCAGAACCTCAAGGAGGCTTTTGCCGGCGAATCACAGGCTCGCAACAAGTATTCTTACTATGCTTCCAAGGCAAAGAAAGACGGTTACGAGCAGATTGCAGCCCTCTTCGAGGAGTCTGCCAACCAGGAGAAAGAACACGCTAAGATGTGGTTCAAACTCATCCAGGGCGTTGG
>JAGHUE010000077.1 GCA_018064985.1 Candidatus Colicola faecequi
GTGAGTTCTTCGTCAACAGTAACGTCGATAGCCTGGCCCTGCCAGCCGGAGTCGTCGGTATAGAACTGGCAAACCTTGCCCTGGATACCTGCAGAACCGAAGGTGTAAGTAGCTACGTAGTAAGGAGTGCCCTCTTTGTAAGCCTTGAAGGTGATGGCCTCATCGCGGCCAACAGTGGCAGATTCAGCACCGATATAGGTGTTTTCGCCAGACCATGCAGAGCCGTCGAGGCAGCCCTTTACACCAACACCATTGCAAAGCTCGAGGCCATCAGCAAGATGCAGGATAATGGTAACGTGGCCGGCAGCCGGGATCATCTGATCAGTAGCAGGTACGTCAGGAAGCTCCTGATTGCCTTCACCACCACCCTGATAGGTGTTGTTGTTGACAGTGTACTGCGAGTTGTTCTCGAAAGTGATGTAATACTTATCACCGCAAGAAGCGAGGGTCATAGCGCCGAAAAGAAGAGCGCCCATGAAGAATTTGAAGTTTTTCATAATGAATATGTTCGTTTTTGAATTTTAAAAATAAGATAATTGGTTGGTTTTATCCGATTTAGTAGCCCGGGTTCTGCTTCATATTGGGGTTGGCAGCACATTCGGACGACGGAATAGGATAGAGGTTGTAGTGTGCATCGATATGCACGGGCTGGCAGAGCTCGTCGGTAGCCTTATCGCCGGTGCTCTTGGAGTCGTCAGCCGGATCGCAGAACTCGCCTACGAAGGAGCAAACTTCAGCACCGCCACGGCCTTCCCAGTTGTAGGGCCAAGCCTGGTCGCCTGCAAAGACGTGGAAACGGATAAGATCGGTACGACGGCGGCCTTCGAGATAGAACTCGCGGAGCCATTCGTCGCAGAGGAACTCCTCGGAAAGGGTGAATGCAGCCGTATTGTGCGAACGCTCGCGAACAGCCTTCACGGCATTGATAGCCTCGGCATCGGATGCACCGTGCTGACGGAAACGGGCCTCAGCATAGGTGAGGTAAGCCTCCGACATACGGATAAGAGGCACATCGGTATCGGTGTAAGAGGTCCAAGTAGGAGCCGTACCGTCGGAATAGAGGTTGGTCCACTTGCAGAGCGCCCAATTGGACTTGAGCAGCTGGCCGTTGCCATGATAGCAACCGAAGAACTCAGCCTCGAAGCCGGCTTCAGCTTTCTGGCAGAACATTGCGCGATCATCACCACAAACCTTAGGCATGGTGAACTCGTCGTTGCCCTGACCGAGCGCAATCACTTCGGAGCGGGTCTTTCCCGGGAAGAACTTCATCACGAGCTCCGGACGGCAGCGGTTGCAACCCCAAGCGGCCGAAACACCGTGGTCGTTCATACCCTCGGTGCGGCAAGCTGCGATAGCATACTGCGAACCTGCATCGGAGCGGTTGTGCTGACCATCCTGCTGAGCGAGGAAAATCATCTCGCAGGAAGCATCGTTGCGGTCGTTGTCGCCCATGAAGATATGCGAGAACGTAGGAGCGAGCGAGAACTGCTGATCGTCCATCACTTCCTTGGCATACTTCTCAGCATTGGCCCAATCAGGAGTACCGGTATAGATCTCGGCATTGAGATAGAGGCGTGCGAGGAGCATCTTGGCAGCGGGCTGCGTAGCACGATAGATGCCGACAGCGCCACCACGGGAAGCGTACATATCAGGGAGGAATTCGTTGATTTCCTTGATCAACCAATCATAGAGATCCTTGCCTACAATCTGATCGGGAGTCTGCATGTCGACAGTAGTGGTAAAGGGAGCCTTGCCGAAGAAGTCGAGCATGTAGTAGTAGTTGTAAGCGCGGATGAAGCGAGCTTCAGCACGACGTGCGAGCGCTTCGGTGCCGGTAGCATCATTGGTGTTATCGAGATAGAGATTGGCCATGGTGATACCGTAGTTCAGACGGTTGTAGAGCTTGCTGACAAACGGGTTGGCAGCATCCCAGGTAATGGTAAGAGAAGCCATTACACCACCGTCGTTGTTCCAAATCCACCAATAAGCATCGGAGGGGAACTCGTTGAGTACGCAGAGCGTACGGAAGAAGCCGCAGTAGCCTTCATCATCGGTAGTGATATCGGCATCGCCGCCACCACCCTTGTTGCCGGTCTGCGTGAAAGCATTGTAGAGTTTACTGAAAAGCGCATTCTCGTCGAACTCCTGAACGACATTCGGGTCGATCGGGTTCACATTGAGGTCGTTAACGCAAGATACCAGCCCAAAGACTACAGCCAGAGAAAGGATAAATTTCTGAATATTTTTCATAACCATAGTTTTTTAGAAGGTGAGATTAATACCGATAGTGGTGCTCATGCAACGCGGATACATGTTGTTGTCGATACCGCCCTCGATTTCCGGGTCGAGACCCTTGTAGCGGGTAAGGACGAACGGATTGCTGACAGTAGCGTAAGCGCGGCCCTGGAGCTTATTGTTCTTGGTGTTGAACGAATAGCCGAGGGTGATGTTGTCGCAACGGAGGAACGAAGCGTTCTGCACGAGGTAGTCGGCCATGATACCGTTCTCGAGGTTGCGGAGCACATAACCGTCGATGTAATACGCTACGAGCGACTGCATCATGAGGTTGTGATAGCCGTTGAACTTGGAGTCGAACATGGAGTTGACATACTGGATATTGTCAGAAACCACTTTATTGTATACATAGTTGCCGATAGAGGCACGGAAGGTGACACCGAGGTCGAAGTTGTAGAACTGCCACTTGGAGTTGAAGCCCATGGTCACATCCGGAGCGGGACTGTGGTAGAAATACTTATCCTTCGCATCCACAACGCCGTCACCGTTGCGGTCGACGAGGTAGAGGTGTCCGGTCTCGGAATCTTTAGCAGTCTCGAACACATAGAAAGCGCTGGCCGGATGACCTACTGCGTGAGCCTGAACGAACTGGTCGTTGCCGATACCACCGGTGCGGACCATATACGGGATACCGCTGGCCTCGATTTCGGCAGCATTGGTAGCGTCGGAGGTAAGTTTGGTAATCTCATTGTGGTTCCATGCTACATTGTAGCCCATCTCCCACTTGAAGTGCTTGCGATCGATAGCCACGCCGTTGATAGCGAACTCGACGCCCTGGTTGTAGAGCGAACCGATGTTGGAGATGACGCGGGTCTTGAAGTTGACGCCTGCCGGGAAATCCACATAAGAGATAAGGTCGCGAGTGACGCGATAGTAATAGTCGAGCGAGCCGGAAATACGGTTGCGGAGGAAGGAGAAATCGATACCTGCATTGTAGGTAGTGGTCTTCTCCCAGGTAAGCGACGGGTTGTACTCTTTCGGACGATAGGTCTGATAATAAACATAGCCGTCGTTGGTGCCTACTACGTAGTCAGTACCCTCGGTAAGACCATCGAGAAGGCCGTTAGCCTGCGCATACTCATAGGTAACACCCGTAGTAGAGAATGCGCCTTCCTGGTTCTGTACATAAACCGGCATATACGGATAATCACCGTTGTTGATGTTCTGCTGACCGGTAATACCCCAACCGAGACGGAGCTTGAGGTCATCGATTGCGTTCACGTCCTGGAGGAACGTCTCCTTGATCTTCCAACCGAGTGCAACGGACGGGAAGATACCCCAGCGGTGCTGCGGAGCGAAACGGGACGAACCGTCGGCACGTACGGTAGCGGTAAGGAGCACCTGATTCCAGCCGTTCCAGTTAGCACGGCCGAAGAACGACACGAGGTAGGATTCGGTAGCGGAGTTGTAGGTAGAATGGTTGTAAGGCTTACCTGCATTCTCGGGGTTGGCATTGGTGGTAGGATAGAAACCGGAGCCTTCCCGAGCGGACTCATTGTAGAAGTGCTGCCACTCGTAACCGGCCATGATATCGAAGTGCTGCGTCTCCGTGAAATCCTTGTAATATTGCGCATACGCGTTGAAGGAGAGATTGTACTTCGACTTGTCTTCCCAACCGTTCCAACCATAGTAGTTGTTGGAGCCGGAATAGGGGCTGATCACGGTCTTCTGCATACCATAGGAGTAGTCTGCACCAAAGTTGGCATGGAGGCGGAGATCCTCGAAACCGTGAATCTGATAGTCGGCCTCCACATTGCCTACGAACGAACCGGAATTAGCCTTGTTGGTCTTCTGCTCGAGCGCTGCAAGCGGGTTCTGAGCCACGTACGCATTTTGCATGCGGTCCCACATCGGATCGGTATCGTTGAGCGAAGAACCGTTCTGGGTAAACTGGAAATAGCCTTCGAACTGAGGCAGATTTTCATCATAAACCGGACGGGTCGGGTCCATTGCCGTAGCCGAACCGGAAACACCGTCAGCATAGCGGTTGAAGATGTACATACCCTTAAGGTTGATGTTGAAATTGAGATGCTTGTCGAGGAACGACGGAGAGAGATTCATGCTGGCGGTCACACGCTGCATGTTGGACGTCTTGATGATACCGTTCTGATCGGTATAGCCGATTGAGAAGCGGTAAGGCATGTGCTTGGTGCCGCCCGTAAGAGAGATGTTGTGGTCGGTAGAAATAGCCGTACGGTAGATGAGCGACTGCCAATCGGTATTGTCCTCACCGAGGTACTGGATGTTGTTGGCATAAGCCTTCGTACCGCCGTAGAGCCATTCTGCATAAGCGCGAACGCCATCGCCGTCCATAACGGCATAGTCGTTGTTGAGATTGCTGACCGATACGTTGCCGGAATAGTTGACCTTCAGCTTCTGGTTGGCCGAACCCTTTTTCGTGGTGATGATGATGACACCGTTGCTTGCACGGCTACCGTAGATAGCAGTAGCGGATGCATCTTTCAGCACGGTGAACGTCTCGATATCCGAAGGATTGACGAGCGAGAGCGGGTTGCTCACACCTTTGATACCTTCGTTATCCATAGCGAGACCGTCGATCACGATAAGCGGGTCGTTGGAAGCGTTGAGCGACGAACCACCGCGGACGCGGATAGTTGCGCCACCGCCCGGAGTACCGTCGTTGCTGGTAACGTTTACACCGGCAATCTTACCGGACAACATGTCGGTTGCCGTAGTGGTAAGGGCCTTGTTCATTGCATCCGGCTTGATAGCGGTTACAGAGCCGGTGGCATCGTTTTTCTTCACGACACCATAACCCACAACCACCACTTCGTCCAGAAGTTCCGTGTCTTCATGAAGCACCACCTTGAGGACAGTCTGTCCGGCAAGTTTCACTTCCTGGGTCTTATAACCCATGTAAGAAACCTGCAAGGTAGCATCTTCAGCACAAGACAGGGTGAAATTGCCGTCGAAATCGGTAATTGTACCGGTAGTCGTACCCATCACAAGGACGGACGCACCGATAACCGGATCACCATTCGCAGCATCAACAACTGTACCTGTAATCGACTTCTGGGCAAAGGCAAACGTGCTCATGACAAGCATAAGAGCCATCAGTCCGAAGCGAAAAACAGGATTCAAGTAATTGTTTTTCATCTTGGAATGTTTTGAAGTTAGTTAATAAAGTTGGTTAAAAAATTGTGTTTATCTTGGAATGGGAGGGACGCATCTCACGACGCGTAAGAAGTTTCTTGGAATAAATACTTTTTTCTTGGAATAACGGGGAGCCGATACGCTCGGCTCCCCGGGAGCGATAGTTCGTTTTGTTTACTTCTCTTTGATAAGAAGAACGGATGCTGCGCCAAAGAACAGGAGCACACCGGCTACAACCAGCATACCTACCTGAGCACCACCGCAAACACCGTTGAGCAGAGCGCCACCGCAAAGAGCCGCGATAATCTGCGGGAGGCAGATGGTGCAGTTGAAGAGGCCCATGAGCGTACCCATATACTTGCTGCCCGAAATGGCGTTGGTGAAGAGCGTAAACGGAAGAGCCAGCATAGCTGCCCATGCTGCACCGATGAGTGCGTAGCTGATGAGAAGTACGTACTGATTGGTCACTACCATCGTAGAAACGAAGCCAAGACCGCCTACGATAAGCGAGATGATATATGCACCCTTGTTGCCGAACTTGCCCTCAAGCCAGGGAAGGCACATAGCCCAGAGGAGCGAACCTACAGCCTGAATTGCGAAGCACATTCCTACCCAGTTGCCTGCGTTCTGGAAAGCCACGTCAGCGGTAGAAACACTGTCCCAGCCGAAGCATTGGGTAGCGATAGCACCGTTCGAATAGGTCCACATATACATGAAAGCTGCCCAGCAGAAGAACTGCACCAGACCGATCGTAATGAAAGCACGGACGATCTTCGCATTGCCCTGGTTGGCAGCCGAAGCTTTCGTAGCTTCCGTTTCTTCTTTCTTGTTAAGTCCGTGGAACTCAGCATATTCCTGCGGATTCATCTCTTCTACAGCGAAGAACGTATAAAGCACGCAAAGAATCAGAATAGCTGCACCGCAGTAGAACGACCACTTAACAGAATCAGGAATCACACCCTCGGCTGCCGTATTGGCAATACCGATCCAAGTGAAGAAAATCGGGAAGAGATAACCTACAAGCGAACCTGCGTTGCAGAGAGCCGACTGGATGGAATAAGCCGTACCCTTCTGCTCTTCGTTCACCATATCACCTACCATCATCTTGAACGGCTGCATGGCAATATTGATGGACGTATCGAGGAACATCAGCGAGAACAGACCGAACCACATGGCTGCATTCAAGCCGAGATAAAGGCCCTGCTCAAACGTGAAGTCGCCCGCATTCGGCAGCAGGATCATCACAGCCACTGCAATCAGCGCACCCACGAGAAGGTAGAATTTACGACGACCGAAGAACTTGCCGAACCACGTCTTATCGGAAAGAATACCGATAATCGGCTGAACGACCATACCCATCAGCGGCGGCAAAATCCAGAAGAAAGACAACTGATGAGGATCTGCGCCAAGGGTAGCGAAAATACGGGAAATGTTTGCACTCTGCAGCGCGTATGCAATCTGCACACCGAAAAAGCCGGCACTCAGATTGAAAAGCTGCATGAAGGAAAGATTGGTAGAAGATTTCTGCATACTTTATGGTAATAGACATTTAATGGTAATAGACATTAATTATCGCGTACACGGAGCGCGTACGCACTTGAAAAACCTCGCAAAATTACAATAATTATTTGAGATTTGCAAACAAATAGTACCATTTTCTGCAAAAAAAGTCTATGCAAACGTTCTCAAAATCACATTTTTGTTCATGTCTATCGGCAAATTATGCAAAACATTCCACCACTTACCGCTTTCGCAGCAAAATGTCGGACGACAGCCTACACCAGGAAACATTATCACAAAAAAGGAAAAAATAAAATTTTTTGGGTAAAAACTTTGGATATTCGAAAAAAAAGTTATACCTTTGTCTCGCATTCGGCCTTCAAGCTCCTTAATTTTTTCTGAGCAGCGCGTCCGAATGCCGTCTTTGCGCAGATTCAAACCCTTTTCCCGGCTTGGAGAAGGCCCCGAAGCGAAGATGTTTTTTTACGGAAAAAAGCTCGCAAAGACGGTCGCTGAAGCGGCCGCCGCAAGCTCACGTAAGGCACTGCGCATCAGCGCATTCGTTCACTTACGGTTTGGTATTCCTCACGCGCAAGCGCGAACGCTCGCCGTTAGAGAACGAAAAATCAACAAAGCATTAACAGACTTTTTTCTTTCAAACACAAGATATGAACAGACACGAGGAACTGATTGAAGCGCTGAAGAAAAACTTCGGCTACGACAAGTTCAAGGGGAACCAGGAAGAAATTATCAGCAACCTGATGGACGGCAACGATACCTTCGTATTGATGCCTACCGGCGGCGGCAAAAGCCTCTGCTACCAGTTGCCGTCGCTCCTCATGGAGGGTACGGCCATCGTCATCTCGCCGCTGATTGCCTTGATGAAAAACCAGGTAGATGCCATGCGCAACTACTCGGAAGAAGACGGCATTGCCCACTTCATCAACTCATCGCTCTCCAAGCAGGAGATCCAGGCAGTAAAAGACGACATCCTGGCAGGGAAGACTAAACTGCTCTACGTGGCGCCCGAATCGCTCCAGAAAGGCGAGAACATCGACTTCCTGCAGCAGGTGAAAATCTCGTTCTACGCAGTAGACGAAGCACATTGCATCTCCGAATGGGGCCACGATTTCCGACCGGAATACCGCAAAATCCAACCTACGGTGGAAAATATCGGCAAAGCACCTATCATCGCCCTTACCGCTACCGCCACCGAAAAGGTGCAGAAAGATATCCAGAAAAACCTGGGCATGCAGAAAGCACAGGTGTTCAAATCGTCATTCAACCGCCCCAACCTCATGTATGAGGTTCGCCAGAAAACCGACGATGTCGACAAGGATATCATCAAGTATATCAAGCAGATGGACGGCAAGTCGGGCATCATCTACTGCCTCAGCCGCAAGACCGTCGAAGAACTGGCTGAAAAGCTCAAGGTAAACAACATCACCGCCCTTCCCTACCACGCAGGTATGGAATCGCAAGTCCGCACCGAGACGCAGGACGCTTTCCTCATGGAAAGATGCCAGGTGATCGTAGCTACCATCGCTTTCGGCATGGGTATTGACAAACCCGACGTCCGCTTCGTTATCCATTACGATGTGCCCAAATCGCTCGAAGGATACTATCAGGAAACCGGTCGCGCCGGACGTGACGGCGGTGAGGGACATTGCATCTGCTACTACAGCGAAAAAGACATCGAACGTCTCAAGAAATTCATGCAGGACAAGCAGGGCTCCGAGAAAGAAATCGGCACCCAGCTCCTCATGGAAACAAAAAACTACTGCGAAAGTCCGCTATGCCGACGCAAGTTCCTCCTTCACTACTTCGGTGAGGAATACAACGAAGAAAACTGCGGCAATTGCGACAACTGCAAGAAGAGCTACAACATGGTAGATGCGGGCGAACTGCTCGAACTCGTAATCGAGACCGTGCTTGAGCTCAAAGAGCAGTTCAAAGCCGAGCACATCATCGACATCCTCAAGGGCAACGAGACTTCCGCTGTCACTTCCTACAAACATACCGAACTCGAAAACTTCGGCTCTGCCGAAGATGAAGACGAGGCGTTCCTCAATGCGGTCATCCGTCAGGCTATGCTCGCCGGCTATCTCAACCGCGATGTGGACTCTTACGGCAACCTCAAAGTAACCAAAGCGGGCAAGAACTCCCTCAAGAAACCGCAGGAGTTCAAGGTACCCGTAGAGAGCGACATGGATGGCGACGAAGACTCCATGGAGAACGGCATGGGCGGTTGCGCAGCAGCCGACGACGTGCTCTACTCCATCCTCAAAGACACCCGCAAGAAGATCTCCAAGAAGATGAACGTTCCGCCGTTCGTTATCTTCCAGGACCCCTCGCTCGAGGCAATGGCTACCACCTATCCCATCACCTACGAAGAGCTCCAGAATATCCCGGGCGTCGGCGCAGGCAAAGCCAAGCGCTATGGTGAAGAGTTCCTCCGCATCATCAAGGATTATGTGGAAGAAAACGAGATCATCCGCCCCGAAGACATGCGAATCCGCACCGTGGCCAAAAACTCGCAGCAGAAGATCAGCATCATTCAGGCTATCGACCGCCGTGTGGACCTCGATGACCTCGCAGAGTCCAAGGGTATGTCCATGGAGGAGCTCCTCGAAGAAATAGAAGCCATCGTCTACAGCGGCACCAAGCTCAATATCAATTACTTCATCGACGAAATCATGGAGGAGGACAAGCGCGACGAAATCTACGATTACTTCCGCGAAGCCAGCACCGACAACGTCAAGGTCGCACTCCGGGAAATCGACGAAGACGATGTTTCGGAAATCGATGTTCGACTCGTCCGCATCAAATTCCAATCTGAGCTCGGCAACTGATCCGTCACTCCACCTTTCTGCATAATTATACCGTATAATCCGGAGCCGCGTACATGCTGCTTCGTGTGGACTTAGAGTGGACTTGGAGTGGACTTCCATGCGACTTTCCACTTGCCCGTTTTATACAGATTTTATACAATTCAATGCATAAAAACGAAATTGATATCATCACCCTCGGTTGCTCCAAAAACCTCGTGGATGCAGAGCGACTCATGCGTCAGCTTCAGGCTGCAGGTTACACCTGTGTCCATGATTCCGACAATCCGCAGGGCGAGATAGCTGTCATCAACACCTGCGGCTTCATCGGCGACGCCAAGGAGGAATCCATCAACACCATCCTCCAGTTTGCCGAGCGCAAGAAGCATCGCAAGCTCCGCAAACTCTTCGTCATGGGCTGCCTCAGCGAGCGATACATGGCCGAACTCGAAGCAGAGCTTCCCGAGGTGGACAAATACTACGGCAAATTCTCCTTCATGGACCTTATTGCCGACCTTGGCCATGCAGTCGACCCCACCTGTGCCGATCAGCGAATGCTCACTACCCCCGATCACTACGCCTATATCAAAATATCCGAGGGTTGCAACCGCTTCTGCTCCTATTGCGCCATTCCGCTCATCACAGGCCGTCACACCAGCCGAGCCATCGACGATATCCTCGCCGAAGTCCGCTGGCTCGTAAGCAAGGGCGTAAAGGAATTCCAGATCATCGCACAGGACCTTTCCGCATACGGCATCGACCTCTACAAAGAGCACAAGCTCCCCGAACTGGTTGAACGAATGAGCGAAATCGAGGGAGTGGAATGGATTCGCCTCCACTACGCTTACCCGACCGACTTCCCGATGGATCTCCTTCGCGTAATGCGCGAGAAGAAGAACGTCTGCAAATACCTCGACATTGCCCTGCAGCACAGCACCGACAACATGCTCCGCATGATGCGCCGCCACATCACGGCTGAAGACCAGGCAAATCTTATCCGCGCCATCCGTCGCGAAGTGCCGGGCATCTGCCTCCGCACCACCCTCATGGTCGGCCATCCGGGCGAAACGGAAGACGATTTCGAAGCGCTCAAAGACTTTGTCCGCGAAATGCGCTTCGAGCGAATGGGCTGTTTCGCCTTCTCCAACGAGGAGGGCACCTATGCCGCAGAACACTACGAGGACAACATCCCCGAGGATGTGAAGCAACGTCGTGTAGACGAACTCATGAGTATCCAGGAGCAGATTGCAGCAGAGATCAGCGAAGCGAGAGTCGGCAAAAACCTACGCGTGATCATTGACCGCGAAGAATCCGACTACTACATCGGCCGGACTGAATGGGACAGCCCGGAAGTCGATTGCGAAGTGCTCATAAGCAAAGAGAAACCACTCGAAATCGGAGCTTTCTACGACCTTACCATCAAGGGCAGCGAAAACTTCGACCTATACGCATAAGGGATGTATCCCGCCAACAGTCAACACTATGACACAAAAAGAACTCATAAACGAAGTAGCCAACCGCACCGGAATGACCAAAGTGCAGACCGAGCAGTTGCTCAACACGACCAGTGAATTGCTCGTGCAAGCTTTGCTTGACGGCAAGAGCATTCTCATGCAGAACTTCGGAACGCTTGAGGTAAAACAGAAAAACGAACGCTTGAGCGTACACCCCAAAACGGGTGTTCGCACACTCACTCCGCCCAAATTGCAGGTGAACTTCAAGCCGAATCCCAACCTGAAAGAAGAACTCAAAAACGCATAACAGATGGCAGAAGAGAAAATGACAATCGTAGATCTGCGTAAGGCCCTGGCCAAGCAGACCGGCGTAGAGGAAGCGCTCGCGGGTGCTTTCCTCACCCAATTGACTGCTGTCATCAAGGATGGTTTGAAGCAGGATAAGCAGGTGAAAATCAGCGGACTAGGCACGTTCAAACTCTCGTGGGTAGAACCTCGAAAAAGCGTAAATATCTCCACCGGAGAGCCCATCCTCATCGACGGTTATCAGAAGCTTTCCTTCACTCCCGAACCGAGTGTGAAAGAGCGAATCAACGAGCCATATGCCGACCTTGTGCCCGTAGAACTCGACAGCGAAGGCAACCCAATAGAACCTGCAGAGAAGCCCAAGAGCGACCGCATGCAACGCTTCAACGAGCAGGCGCTCGAGATCAAGAGTCTCCTCGGCGACCTCAATGGTGATATTCCCGGAACGGAAGAAGAAACCGCTCCCCGGGCAGAAGAGCTCCCGGCTGACGAGATTACTGCATCCCCGGCAGAAGAAACCCCACAAACGGAAGAGCAGCCCGCCCAGCAGGAGGCACCCGTTGATACGGAGCTTGAGAAAGCCATAGAGGCAGCTGCCGCCACGGTAGCAGCCGTTCGGGAGATTCCCAAGCAGCCCATCGAAGAGATAGAAATCAAACCGGAAGAACCGGCAAAAGAAGAGCCGAAAACCGAGGTTCCCGCTCCGGAGAAACCCGCTCCGGAAGAGCCACGTAAAGAAAAGAAGCAGAAGCCCTTCCGCCCGTGGCTCGTAGCTATCATTACGATTCTCGTATTGCTCTTCCTACTCTTCCTCGCCACCCTCTTCCTCGAAAGCAAAGTGGAAGCATGGGCCGACCAGCTCAACGGCAAAGTCAACACCCCCGAGTGGGTTGAAGAGCAAGAAGAACCCGAAGCATTACCGGCAGACACTTGTCTTACAGATAGCCTATCGGTCGACAGCCTCGGCCAACCGACGGCAGTAGCGGATGCACATGCGGAAGAAGCGCCTGCTCCCAAGGTCGACTTCTACAAAGAGCGCAATTATACCGATTTCATAGGCATTGAAACCGTAAAAGAAGGCAGCCGTCTCACATGGATTGCCAAGCGCTATTACGGGCAGAAAGACCTTTGGGTCTTCATCTACGAAGCCAACCGCGACAAAATCAAAAATCCAAGCAACGTAGGCATCGGCACACAGCTTCGTATTCCTGCCCTCCCCGACTATATTCTTGACATGGAGAATGCCCGGACACAGGCCCTTGTCAAGCAACTTCAAGACGAATATTTGAAATAAGATTTGGAAACAGAAACAATTCACATACAAGGAGCCAGAACGCACAACCTGAAGGATATCACCATCGATATTCCGCGCAATAAACTCGTTGTGATAACCGGCTTGTCGGGTAGCGGCAAGTCGAGTTTGGCGTTCGATACGCTCTATGCGGAAGGCCAAAGGCGATATGTCGAGAGTCTGTCGAGCTATGCCCGGCAGTTTCTCGGCAGAATGCAGAAACCGGAGGTGGACTTCATCGAAGGTATTCCGCCCGCAATAGCCATCCAGCAGAAAGTGACCACCCGTAATCCGCGATCCACAGTAGGAACCACTACTGAGATTGCGGAATACTTGAAACTTTTATACGCGCGCGTCGGGCGCACCTACTCGCCCGTGAGCGGGCAAGAAGTGAAGCGTCATACGGTTCGCGATGTAGTGGATTACATGATGCATCTCGAGAAGGGCACCCGTCTCATGCTTCTCTCGCCCGTTCGCCTCAGCGAAAGCACTACTCTCGAGCAACAGCTCCTCATCTGGAAGGAGCAGGGCTTCTCCCGTCTGCTCCAGGGAGGCAAGACTATCGGCATTACCGATGCGACTTCCATCGACGACCTATGCCTGCTGGTAGACCGTATCGTAACCGATGGCGAACAGGCAACGGCCAACCGCTTTGCAGATTCCGTACAAACCGCCTTCTTTGAAGGAGGAGGTGAGTGCTATGTAGAAACAGTCCGTGCAGACGGTTCTACCGAGCGAGCTTCTTTCTCCGAGCGATTCGAAGCGGATGGTATCCGTTTCATTGAACCGACCGAGCATCTCTTCGATTTCAACAGCCCGCTGGGCGCTTGCCCCACATGCGGAGGTTTCGGCAACATCATCGGCATTGATCCCGATCTGGTTGTTCCCGACAAAACAAAAAGCATCTATGAGGAAGCCATCGCCTGCTGGCGAGGAGAGAAAATGAGCCTATGGAACAAAGAGCTTATTCTCAACGCACAGAAGTTCGGGTTCCCTATCCATACGCCGTTCTACGAACTCACTCCCGAACAGAAGCAACTCATCTGGACCGGCAACGAGTACTTCCACGGTCTCAACGATTTCTTCCGCATGCTCGAAAAAGAGCAGTACGCAAAAATACAATACCGTGTGTAATGCTGGCCCGCTATCGCGGCAAGACTCTCTGCCCTGATTGCGAGGGACTCCGTCTCCGGACGGAAGCCCGCTATGTACTCGTAGGAGGTAAGTCGCTTACCGACCTTATGAAGATGCCGGTAAGTGAACTCGAGCCGTGGTTCAAAGAACTGCCGGATAAGCTCAACCCGTTCGACCGTGAAGCTTCGAAACAATTGCTGGTAGAGATCAGCAGCCGATTGCGTTTCCTCCGCGAAGTGGGCCTGAGCTATCTGACGCTCAATCGTCTCGCCTCTTCGCTTTCAGGTGGTGAAAGCCAGCGAATCAATCTGGCAAAATCGCTCGGTAGCAGCCTTGTTGGCAGTCTATATATCCTCGACGAGCCTTCCATCGGATTGCACATGCGTGATACAGCGCAACTCATCCGCGTGCTCAAAGAGCTCCGTGATCTGGGCAATACGGTAGTGGTAGTGGAGCACGACGAAGAAATCATGCGTGCAGCCGATTGCATCATCGATATCGGACCGGAAGCTGGCCGAAGAGGAGGAAAAGTAGCCGCCATTGCCGAAAACAAAGACGGCGAAATCATTGCAACCGCGCAACTGGAGCACTCTTATACGCTCGATTTTCTCATGGGCAAAGAGCGTATTCCCGTACCGAAATACCGTCGTCCCTGGAACAACTACATCGAAGTAGTGGGCGCATTGGAGAATAATCTCAAGAACCTCAACGTCCGTTTCCCGCTCAACGTGATGACAGTCGTAACGGGCGTCAGCGGCAGCGGCAAGTCGAGTCTCGTGAGCAAGGTGCTCTACCCTGCCCTCAAGAAATATTACGGAGGAACGGCCGATCGTACGGGCGACTTCGGTAGCTTGCGAGGATCGCTCAGCCGGATGACCGACATCGAGTTCGTCGACCAGAACCCGCTTTCCAAATCAAGCCGCAGTAATGCAGTAACGTATCTGAAAGCCTACGATGAAATCCGCAAGCTCTATGCCGAGCAACAGCTCTCCAAGCAGATGGGTTACACGGCCGCACATTTCAGTTTCAACACTCCGGGCGGACGATGCGAAGAATGTCAGGGTGAAGGAACCATCACGGTAGAGATGCAATTTATGGCCGATCTCGTGCTCGAGTGCGAGCATTGTCATGGCCAGCGCTTCTCGGCAGATGTGCTTGAAGTGCGCTTCTTCGGGAAGAATATCTTCGACATTCTGGAGATGACCGTCAACCAGGCGCTCGAATTCTTCGGCAATCCGATAGAATACTGCAAGAACGAGGGCGCTGATTCCGGCCGCGATCTCACGAAAGACGAGACGCTCCTTTGCAAAAAGATCGTCAAGCGCCTCAAACCCCTGCAGGATGTAGGCATCGGCTACGTAAAACTCGGCCAGTCGAGCAGCACACTTTCCGGAGGTGAGAGCCAGCGTGTCAAGTTGGCATCCTTCCTTGCGGGAGAAAGCCAGCAACCGACCATCTTCGTATTCGATGAACCCACTACAGGTCTTCATTACCACGATATTGCCGTGCTCCTCAAAGCGCTCAACGCCCTGATAGAGAAAGGTCACACGGTAATCATCATCGAGCACAATCCCGCCATCATCATGGCAGCCGACCATGTGATCGACCTCGGTCCGGAAGGCGGTAGCGAGGGCGGACATATCGTATTCGAAGGCACTCCCGAAGCGCTCATGAAATGCAAGGGAAGCTACACGGGCAAATATCTTGCAGGCAACTGATTTATTGACAACAAAACACAACAAAAACGTATAGACACCGGATGGTATCTGTAGAAAACATAAGCATGGAGTTTTCGGCTCGGCCGATACTCAACGACATAACATTCCTGATCAACAGGAAAGACCGCATTGCGCTTATCGGTAAGAATGGCGCAGGCAAAACCACACTGCTCAAACTGATTGCCGGCGAAGAAGAGCCGACTTCCGGACGCATCTCCCGCGACAAGGAGATGACCATCGGTTACTTGCCGCAGCACATGATTCACAACGACGGAACCACCCTGCAGGAAGAAGTGGACAAAGTGCGCGACAAACAAGACCCCAAGTCCATTGGACAAATGGAGCGTGTGCTCCTCGGTCTTGGCTTCGAGCGTACGGATTTCAACCGCCAATGCTCTGAGTTTTCGGGCGGTTGGCGTATGCGCGTGGAGTTGGCAAAAATCCTGCTCGTGAAGCCCGATTTACTTTTGCTCGACGAGCCGACCAACCACCTTGACATCGAGTCAATCCAATGGCTCGAGCAATGGCTTCAGCAGAGCGGATGCGCTGTCCTGCTTGTCAGCCACGACCGCGCTTTCATTGACAATGTAACCAACCGAACCATCGAAATAAGCCTCGGCCGCATCTACGACTACCAGGTGAAATACAGCCAGTTCGTAGAGCTCCGCAAGGAACGTCATGAACAGCAGGTACGAGCCTATGAGAATCAGCAGAAAATGATTCAGGAGACGGAAGAGTTCATTGAGCGCTTCCGCTACAAAGCCACCAAGTCGGTCCAGGTGCAAAGCCGAATCAAGCAGCTCGACAAGTTGGAACGACTGGAAGTGGATCTTGAAGACAACAGCCGTCTTCGACTCAAGTTCCCGCCCGCGCCCCGAAGTGGCGATTATCCCGTCATTGTTGAAGACCTCAAGAAAGCCTATGGCGAGCACGTGGTGTTCGACCACGCGACTTTCACCATCAAGCGAGGCGAAAAGGTGGCATTCGTCGGAAAAAATGGCGAAGGCAAAACCACATTGGTCAAATGTATCATGCAGGAGCTGCAGGATTATACAGGAGAACTCAAGATCGGCCACAACGTGAAGATTGGATACTTCGCACAAAATCAGGCTTCGCTCCTCGATGGCGAACTGAGTGTTTTTGACACAATCGACCGCGTAGCTGTTGGCGAAATCCGTACGAAAATCAAGGACATACTTGGCGCCTTCATGTTCGGAGGCGAGGCCAGTGAAAAGAAAGTTCGCTTCCTCTCGGGTGGTGAGCGAAGCCGTCTGGCCATGATCCGTCTGCTGCTCGAACCGGTCAATCTGCTCATCCTCGACGAGCCGACCAACCATCTCGACATGCGTTCGAAAGACGTCTTGAAAGAGGCGTTGATGGAATTCGACGGCACAGTCATTTGCGTAAGCCACGACCGAGACTTCCTCAGCGGACTGGTGGACAAAGTATATGAGTTCGGAGGCGGGAAAGTTCGTGAGCATCTGGGCGGCATCTATGATTGGCTGCGATACAAGAAAGCTGAAGTGGAAGGCAACGACCGTTCTATCGACATGGCGCTCCGTGGCGGGCAGTCTCAAAAGCCGACGCCCCAACAGGAAACAGCCCCCACGGCCGGTAAACTCGACTATGCAGCACAAAAAGCCAAGGCCGCAGAGCTCCGGAAAGCACAAAAAGCAGTAAGCGAAGCGGAAGCCGATATAGAGCGACTTGAATGCGACTTGGATGCGTTGGAGAAGCAACTCTCCGACCCAGCCAACCAGACGCAGGAGAACTTCGATCAATACGCCAACCTCAAGCACAAACTGGAGCAACGAATGTATGAATGGGAGCTCCTTTCCGAGCAACTCGAGCAACTGCAATAATATCTCTTTACAGCAACCAAATCCTGCAATAAGCATGGACGACATAATCGAATACATAAAAACATTCCTCTGCTACGGCAACGAGAAAGCAGCCAAACACGTGGGCTATACCCGCGACGAGATGGATTGGCAGCATTACAAAGTGGTAATCGTGCCGGGCAAAAACATCCTCACAGGGGAAAAACGCGAGTGGACAGAGCCTGATTTCTCCACTTCGCCCCGAGCTGAAAAGCAGGGCGAGTTTTACGACGAGTTCGGAGAAAAGATGGGCGGTACATGGGTCATCAAAGAGGACATCATTTATCAGACGCTCTACCTCATCTCACTTGCCGGTGAGCTGCACCTCGATGAACTTAAGGAAGGAAAGGATCCGGCTGAATGGACCGACCAACATGGTCGTGTACCTTCCAAATATTCGGCTCTCGGACGGCAGGCACTCTGGACCATTCCCGTGGTAGACGAGCTGTCCCGCCTCGTAACCAAACTTGCGGAAGCACCTCTGCCAGATCAGCACTTCTCCCGCATTGTGCTCAGCCACGACGTAGATACCATTGCCCACTACCGTCATTTCCGCGGTTTCGCAGGCGCCATATCTCGAGGCCAATTGAAAGTTGCTGTCGGTTCATGGGCGGGACTTGAATTCGATCCCGCATACACTTTCCCCTGGCTTCATGATCAGGACAAGAAAGTGAGCGGAGCTTCCGAACTCTATTTCTTCAAAGCCGGCAAAGGAAAAGGCCACGACTACCCGCAATACGACCTGAATGGTGCGGACTTCAAGCAGCTGATCGGTTATCTCAACGATAAAGACGCAGAAATAGGTTTGCACGTTTCATACGAAGCGGCTACGCTGATCGATCATGCCGAGGATGCAGAGCAGGCTGCCGAAATTATTGCAAAGGAAAAGAAACAACTCTATTTTGCATTGGAGCAGATGGATGCCGATCCCGACGAAATGCCTACCCGTTGGCATTATCTGAGAATGACTTCGGCTGAATGCCTTCAAGCGCTTGCAGATGCCGGAATAACGGACGACTACACAATCGGTTGGGCTGACCACGTGGGATTCCGTCTCGGAACCACCCGCCCTGTCCGCTGGATCAACCCCAAAACCATGAAGCTGACCGACCTCACGCTTCATCCGCAGAGCCTGATGGATTGCACCCTGTCAAACGAGTCGTACATGAACATCAGCGACGAAGCAGAAGCCTACTTCATCTGTCAGCAGGTTATCGATAAAGTGCGGCAGAGCGGAGGTGAACTCGTAATGCTCTGGCACAACAGCAACGTGGAAGGTGACTCCTACCACAAACAACTTTACAAAGAACTCATCGATTATATCAAATAATCAATCCGTAAAAATCAAGCGTCTGGCTTCAGTAACCGCTCCACGATTCATTACACATGGGTAAACATCTTCTCATATTGGCAGACCCTTACGGCAAACCGAGCTTCGCACCACGGTTGCGCTACCTTTGCGACTACCTGACTCGCAAGGGATGGGATTTGGATGTTTATACAGAGCAATGGGACGAGCTCTGCTTCGAGCACAATTATCCCATTACGGAAGTGCAACTGTACAAAGGACAGCGGGGAAGCCTGTTACACGGGATAGATTGGGCAATAAAGGCAGCGGCGGGGCTCCTGTTTGATTGGAAAGACAACGCCTTCGCCCGAGAAGTGAAACGGCAAACGGCAAAACGGCAATATGATGCCGTGCTCTGCACTACGTTTTCTACCTTCCCGCTCCCGGCTGCACTGGAAGTCGCCCGGGAGAAGCATATCCCTCTCTATTGCGACATCAGAGACTTGGACGAACAGGTGGGAGGCGCTCAATATCAGAGCCACAGAAGCTGGTGGACAAAAGCGTTCCACACGTGGTACAGTCGCGTGAATATCCGCAGGAGGAACCGCATATTGAAGCAAGCGAAAGCCATAACGACCGTTTCGCCCTGGCACGTGGATTTCCTGAAAAAGATCAACCCGCAGACGAGCCTCATTTACAACGGTTTCAATCCGCAGATCCACTTCTTCGAGCCAGTACGGACAGAGCAATTTATCATCTCCTACATCGGACGACTGTACGAACAGCATTCGCAGGACCCTACGCTGCTGTTTGAAGCAATCAGCCGATTGAAAGACGAAATGCCGGAACTCCTTTTTACTGTCCATACCGATGAAAAAGGTCGGGAGACACTTCGTCAGCTGGTTCGGCAATACGGAATAGCAGACCGAGCAGAAATCAACGGCTATGTAAGCATCGATGCTGTACCTGGTCTGTACAGAGAAAGCAGCATTTGCGTGGTTCTTTCAAACAAGGCATACGGAGCCGGACCAAAAGGCATGATGACCACGAAATTCTTTGAAATCGTCGGCTCGGAAAAACCGCTTCTACTCGTTCGCTCGGACGAAGCACATCTGGAAGCGGCCATTCGAGAAACCAATGCCGGAGCGGCAGCCAGAACAACGGATGAGGCCATTGCATTCATCCGGGAAGTGTATCAGCAATGGAAAGTCCAGGGCTATACGCATCAGGCGGTCAACAAGGCTGCCGTACAGCTCTTCAACAGAGAAGCAGAATCGGCTCAATTCGAGCAACTGCTTCTGAAATAACAATAACAGAAATAACAAAATGATATCCGTAGTCATCCCCGTATACAACAGCGCTCTTTATTTGAGGAGTTGCCTCGAATCGCTCCAGCGGCAAAGCTGCAGCGACTGGGAAGCTATACTGGTGGATGATGCGAGCACAGACGGAAGTGCCGATCTGGCAGCCTCGTTTGCCGAAGCAGACAAGCGTTTCCGCTTGATCAGACTATCGGAAAACGGAGGCCAATCGGCTGCCCGGAACAAAGGAATGAAAGCCATAAAGGGCAACTATCTGACGTTCATTGATTCTGACGATTCGGTAGAGCCCGACTATCTGGAGACGCTGCTGCGGGAAATCGGCAACAACGACCTACTGCAGACAGGCTACAAGCGAATAAGCATCGGAGGAGACATTATCGAGGAGAAATGCCCGAATTGGGGCAAACGGTTTACGCTTACTTCGCCTTGCATGCGGCTTTACCGGACAGCCTGGCTACAGGAAAAAGGGCTTCGCTTCCCGGAAGGGATGATTTACGAAGACGTTCTTTTTTCGGCACAGGTCTGGCAGCAGAAGCCTAAGATCCGCGTATATCATTATACGGGTTACCGATATCTGGTCAATCCGGAATCAACAACCAGCCGACCGCACGACACCAACCTGATTTTCAGTAAACTGCAGGAACAGGGAATCGGGCTTTTCCAATTCAACGCACTTCGCTTACGCCTCCGGGCACATTTCATCAAACAATTACTCTTCCGCAAATGAAACGGCTACTCTCCTCGATTATCGGACTTCTGAGTTTCCTCGCTGCCAATGCTACCACGTATTATGCCTCGCCAAACGGCAACGGAAACGGCAACAGCTATCAGACGCCCTGCTCGTTTCAGGAAGGAACAGGGAAACTGCAGAATCCGGGCGACACGCTCTACCTGCTTGAAGGACAATACGATCTGCTGACCACCAGACTTGAACTCAACGGTTCGGCAGCTGCCAATATCGTTATCTCGGGCTATCCCGGAGAAACAGCCATTCTGGATTTCCGCAGAACGGAATACGGCAAGAGAGGCTTGCAGATCAGCAACACAAGCAGTTTCTTACACATAAAGGACCTGACACTCCGCTATTCGGGCAAGAACAACCTGCTGAACGAAGGCAGCAACTGCACGTTTGAAAACCTGGATATTTACGGTTCGGCTGATACCGGTTGCCAAATGAAGAACGGCGGCAACAATTTGATCAAGAACGTCGATTCGCATGACAACTTCGATTATGCGCATTACGGCAGCAACGGGGCAGACTTCGGAGGCAATGCCGACGGCTTTGCCGACAAACAGCACAGCGGGGCTCCGAATCATTACATCGGTTGCCGCGCATGGAACAACTCCGATGACGGTTGGGATTTCTTCGACAGAAACACCTCCGCTTTCGTGAACAGCACCATCATAGAGAACTGCATCTGCTTCCGGAACGGTCCTGCAGAATACAACATGCAGGGACATGCCAGATATCTGATCGACAAATCGTTTTTCGACAGCATCAACGGAAGCACTATCACCAACCGATACGGGGAACAACAGGTAGTAACGCTCGAACATTATCCGAATCACGGCAACGGAAACGGCTTCAAGTTGGGCGGCAATTATTCCACACATAATGTGACGATTCACCATTGTCTGTCGGTGGAGAATACCGTAAAAGGATTCGACCAGAACAACGATGCAGGCACAATGCGGGTAATGAACTGCACGGGCTACAGCAACGGAAACGACTTCGGATTCAACCAACGCAGTTGCGGCACACTCTACGTGCAGAACTGCCTGAGCTACCGGAGCAGAGGAGCCAATTCTCTGCAAGTGCAGACCGTGGCAGCCAACGATCACAACTCGTGGAATCTTACGGGAAGCTTCAGCGACAGCGACTTCGCAACAGCGGACATCCTGCACATACTGGACAGCCGAGACGCTACAGGCAATCTGCCGGCAAGCGTAACTTCGCTTTTCGCTCCAGCTTCGGCTACGGCAAGAATGGTCGACAAAGGAACAGCCGTCGGCTACAACTATTACGGAATTGCTCCCGATTGGGGTTGGCAAGAATGGAAAACCGGCGAGATTATAGATCCGGAACCGGAAACCCCTTACGAATGCGAGGAAGGGCTACACAGCGTAGCTTTCGTCAGCATCCCAGGTGCAGCCGAGGACCAGTTGCTCATCAACTATCTGCGTGCATCGGATTCGCTTTGCGTACAGATAACGGATGCAAATGATCCGAACACGGATTACAGCGAATACGAACTGATTTTGGTTGGTCCGAAGCCCTCTTCTTCAGCAGCCGGCTTTACTGCTCTGAAGGGATACGGGAAACCGATGCTCGTGCTGAAGCCGTTTCTCTTCAAACAGAGCGTATGGAACTGGGGAGCAGCACAGAATACACAGGATCTGAGCATGGCAATAGCCAATCCTGCTCATCCTGTTTTTAAGGGATTGAATCTGACAGACGGACAGCCTGTCAGGATTTTCGAAGCATGCAACACGAATGCCGTAACGGGTATTTCAGCCTGGACTTCCTGCGAAGGCATACAGACGCTCGCTTCTCCCGTCAGTCAGCCGAGCTACTGCAGCATTGCTGAAATGCCGGCAGGCAGTGTGATGAACGGACTGACACTCAGCAATCCGATGCTGATGATCGGTGTATCGGAATACAGCACGGCACAGTTGACAGAAGATGGTCTACGGCTGATTCTCAATGCAGTATGCTATCTGCTCGGAATAGACAACAATACACCCGACGCTATCGGAAACACAGGAGCCAAAACGACCCGGAAAATCGTGCGCGACGGACAAATTTATATAGAAAAAGACGGTGTTCAATACAACCTGCTCGGCATAACGGCCAAATGAGCGGCAGAATTGCACTATTGCAGAATTGCATAAAAATAAAACACAAGATATATGATTACAGCAGAACAACTGAAAGACGTACAAGACCGTGCGGACAAGCTGAAGCAGTATCTCCAGATTGACGAGAAACGCATTCAGCTGGAAGAAGAAGAACTCCACACGCAAGCGCCCGGCTTCTGGGATGACCCGAAAGCAGCCGAGGTGCAGATGCGTAAAGTGAAACAGATCAAAGCCTGGATAGAAGGCTACGAAGGCGTAAGAAAAGCAACCGAGGAACTGGAATTGGCACTCGAATATTTCCGCGAGGAGATCGTAGAGGAAGCCGAGGTGGACAGCGCTTACGAGCATGCCATGCAAGAGGTGGAAGATCTCGAAATGAAGAACATGCTTTCGCATGAGGAAGACCAGATGCCGGCCGTGCTGAAGATCGTAGCAGGTGCAGGCGGCACGGAAGCTCAGGACTGGGCCGAGCAGCTGATGCGTATGTATCAGCGCTACTGCGAGAAGCACGGCTACAAGACTACCATCACCAACTTCCAGGAGGGTGATGCTGCCGGTATTAAGACCGTGACTTTCAACGTAGAAGGCGATATGGCTTACGGCTATCTGAAGAGCGAGAACGGCGTTCACCGTCTGGTGCGCGTGAGCCCTTACAACGCTCAGGGCAAGCGTATGACCTCGTTCAGCTCGGTATTCGTAGTGCCTCTGATTGACGATTCAATCGAGATTGAAATCAACAAGGCAGGCCTGAGCTGGGATACGTTCCGAAGCTCGGGTGCCGGCGGTCAGAACGTCAACAAGGTAGAATCGGGTGTTCGTTTGCACTATAAGTTCACCAACCCGCTTACGGGTCAGCCGGACGAGATCGTAATCGAGAATACCGAAACGCGAGACCAGCCGAAGAACCGCGAAAACGCGTTGCGTCACTTGCGTTCGCAGCTCTACGAACTGGAGCTCGAGAAGCGCAGACAGGCATCGGCAGCCGTGGAAGCAGGCAAGAAGAAGATCGAATGGGGCAGCCAGATCCGCAGCTACGTATTCGACGACCGTCGCGTAAAGGACCACCGCACGAACTATCAGACGAGCAATGTGGATGCCGTAATGGATGGCGACATCGATGCATTCATCAAGGCTTACCTGATGGAGTTCCCGGATTAATAAGATAGTCCATGAAACAGGCCAACGGAGGTCCGCCCGAAGTCGCATGGAAGTCCACTCTAAGTCTTATGGAGTTCTTATCGACTTCCGTAATAAAATAAGACATGTAATAACGCTAAATAATGCCGCAAGGCACAATGAAACGTATGAAAAAATTGATTATTCTTGCAGCCGTTGCCACCATGGCTCTTGGCGCCAAGGCACAGGAAACTGCAGCCGCCGACTCGACAAAAGAGGAAGGCTTCGTATTCACGACCGTAAAGGAAAATCCAATTACTTCCGTAAAGAATCAGAACAAGAGCGGCACCTGCTGGTGCTTCTCGGGACTCGGTTTCCTCGAGAGCGAAGTGCTCCGCATGAAGGGTATCGAGCTTGATTTGAGCGAGATGTTCGTAGTGAGCCACACGATGATGGACCGCGCCACGTATTTCGTTCGCCAATATGGCGAGGGAACGAGTTTCGCTCCCGGCGGCAATATCTATGACGTGATTTACTGCATGGAGAACTACGGCCTTTGCCCGCAGGAGGCAATGCCGGGTATCATGTACGGCGACTCGCTTCCTAACCACAATGAAGTGGACAAGGTAAGTCTTGCTTTCCTTAAAGCGCTGACAGGCAGCGGATTCAAGAAACTGAGCCCGGTATGGAAGAATGCTTTCCAGAGCATTTGGGATGCTTATCTGGGTGTTCGTCCGGAGAAGTTCAACTACAACGGCAAGGAGTATACTCCGCGCTCGTTCGTAGAGTACCTCGGACTGAAAGAAGAGGATTACGTGACGATCACTTCTTATACTCACCATCCGTTCTACAAAACGTTTGCCGTAGAGGTGCCGGACAACTGGCGTATGCACCAGGCTTACAACGTACCGCTCGAGGAGCTGATGCAAGTGATTGATAATGCGATCGATAAAGGCTATACGATGGCCTTGGGTGCTGACGTGAGCGAAGTGGGCTTCACGAGAAAAGGTATCGGTGTGATGCCGGATGCAGACAACGGAGCTGACCTCACGGGCAGCGA
>JAGHUE010000070.1 GCA_018064985.1 Candidatus Colicola faecequi
AGTATACGGTTACCTGGTATAAGGGCGCATTCAACAATGCCCAGGAAATTGATGCATATGTGGCAACCCATCTAAGGGAAAATATTATTATTGATGCCACGGATTCTCTTCTCGTTACGAAATCGGACAATCTTGATGCCGTGACCATCCGCTTACAATATTCACTCTGTAACGGTGATCCGATTGACCTGCTCGATCAAGCACATATCATTTGGCCTCATCCAACGACTATATCAGTAGATACAGCAATCTGTCAAGGACGCAGCTATTCGGATGAATTTGTTCCTTTTGCCGATTCTACTGGTGTGTATGATGTACTGATTCCTGACTTCCGTGGTTGCGATAGTATTGATTACCGTTTGAATCTTACTGTTCTTCAAACAGATACGCTTCTTGTTGACACTATCCTTTGTGCCGGTGAGACGTTGAATTATGCGGGTATTCAAGTCTCGGAACCAGGTGTTTACCCGGTCGTAGTCAAGTATACTAATTGTAGTTGTGATTCGCTTGTACAAATTGTTAGCTTGTCTGCTCTTGAACCATTAAATGTGGCAATTCACAATGATCAAACTCAGGTTTGTGCGGATGATCCTGTTATTTCTCTCAGTTATAATGTGCTGTCCGGACGCGCTGACAAATTTGATTTTATTTTTGATGCAGAAGCGCTGGATGCCGGTTTCGCCAACTTGTTAAATCAACGGGTAGAAAATGCTGCAGAGATTGACATTCCTATTATGCGGACAGGTGATGCAACTTTCAAGCGTCCTGGTACGTATAGTGCGATGTTGACATTCTATGACAAGAGCGATTGTACAGACCAATCGTTTGACATTCAATTTGATGTTCTCTATCCGTCTTCCATCATCTATCAGCGTTGGGACGACGTGCTTTCTGTTACCGGTCCGCAGGTCAACGGCGGATATGAGTTCTCGGCATACCAGTGGCTCCGAAACGGTGAGGTCAGCGAAGATGCCACCAAGTCTTACTATTATGCTCCGGAGAAGCTTGACCTGGCGTCCTTCTATCAGGTGCTCCTTACCGACATGAACGGCAAGCAGATCATGTCCTGCCCGTTCACTCCGATTCCGGGTGCGGCTCCAATTGGCGTTGCTCCGTCTGCAGTACGCATCGGTGAAGAGGTGATGGTTACTGTTCCGCAGGATGCTCGCGTAGAGTTCTACAACGTATCCGGTGTCAAGGCTGCTGAAACGTCGGTTTCTACAGGAAGCACCATGGTTTCCGTCCCGGGTCAGGCCGGTATGTATATCGTCCGTCTCACGATGGAAGAAGGTGCCCGCAGCTATCGCATCAATGTGACGGAATAATCCGTTGATGGATACGGACATAAAGTTTTGTGAATATGAAGAAACTGTTATTGATATGTTTTATAAGTGTTGCGTCGGTCCAATTTGCTCTGGCGCAGCATTTTATCTCGTTATCCGGCCAGTTTGGAGAGCATTCGTGGGTTGGTGATGTGCCGAGCGCTACTTTGAGTAGCAGTTTCGGATTAGGCACCGGGCTCGGGGTAAGTTATGAGTTGAAGGTTGATCATTTCCTTTTGTCGCTTGGAGTGACTGGCAATTATTCACATTCTACCTTCTTCTCTCATGAAGCAGTTGAGAAAAAGTGGAATGATGCCGATTTGGGTGGTCATACGCCTACTGTCGACGGTGTGCGCGGCAATTTTACCTATGTGTATGATTTCTTCAAACGTCAGGATGCTTATCAGAATGTTACGGTGCAGGTGCCGTTGATGTTGGGCGGCACTTGGAATAAGTTTTATTTCCTTTTGGGCGCCAAGTTCGAAACCTTCACCCTTTGGGGCAAGTGGAATGCTTCGGCCGCCTACAACACCTATGGCGCTTATGATGCAATCTTGGGTGAAGAGCTTCGTCATATGCCCGAGCATGGCTTCTTCGATAAGGAGTTGACTGACGAATTTTCGTCTTCTGCATCGTTTAACCTGAATGTACTTGCTTCTGCTGAAATCGGTGCTTGGCTTGTGCCTGAGCAGAAATATTCTTTCTCGCGTGCGAAAACTATCTATCGAGTAGGCGCATACGTTGATTGCGGTGCACTTAATGCCTACGATTTCAGCGATTCTCGTGCTCCGTATATTACTCCGAATCAATACGTTGAGAACAATCCGGATGCGATGAGAAAGCTTGAACTTGTAGATCTCCTGTCCACCGATGCTCGTGCCGATCTTGTTCTTCCGTTTGAAGTGGGTGTGAAGTTTACGGTAATGTTCCGTCTTCCGGCTCCTGTTCCTTGCGTTATCTGCCAGGAAACAAAGCTGAAATCCAGAGCAAATAACCAGGGTCGTATTCTTTCGGATAAGAAAAAATCTAAATGATAAAATCAGTTTTCTCACATATTAAGTTTTTTAGTCTGACGCTTGGTTTGTTTACCTCGTTGTCTGCATTTTCAGCGCCTGCCACGGCCAACTATTTTTGCGATTTTGAAGATGATGCAGAGGATGCCGAGTGGATTACGTGGGTTGGCACTCGTCATTCTACTTGGAAGACAGGTTCTGCTGCGTTTTATACGGGGCAGAAAGGCCTCTATATCACAGACTCGGGTCGCGAAGGCGACAATACTTACAGCTCTCTGAAGAACGGCGGATACACGGTATCAGCGTATCGTAAGATGACGCTTGAGGCCGGGGCATATACCGTCTCTTTGGATTATCGTTGCCCGAGCGAACTAATCTCTGTATCCCTGCTTTCTGCCGATACCCTTACTGCAACGACTGTTCAGACCGCTACGGGTGCCGACTATGCCGCTATTGTCAAGAATAGTATAGTCCCGGGGCTGAAAGACCTCAAGTCGGCTTCTTGGATGCATGCTTCTGCCGTGCAGCAGATTACAGCGGCAGGCACGTATCTGCTTGTGGTTACATATCGTACTTCGGCCGGTCCGGAGCTTACTTTCGGCGCTGCTGTCGATAATGTGGAAGTTGTTAAGAATCAGACCGATCAGTCGGCTTGCGACTTTGCTATATCCAATATGCGTTTGGATTTGGTCAGTGGTGTGGCTCAGCTTACCTGGCAGGGCAATGCCGACGAATACGAGGTGCGCTATTTCGATGCCGACGGAAATCAGGTGATTGTTGGCAGCGTGCCCGACCTGGGTGATGTGGATTCATGCATGATTTCGCTTGAAAACATGGCCGACGGCACCTATAGTTTCATGGTTCGCGGCCTTGGATGCGGCGGCAATGATGCCCGTACCGGTTGGTCGTATCTGCGTCATAAGCTGATTTATGATCCGGCTGCTCATTGCATCGATTTCCTTAATTTTGATGCGCGTGGGGTGGTGTGCAAATATGGTAGCGGCAGTTGGGGCTCGACATCGCAACGGGAGTCCATTACTTCTACCATTATCGGCTATTCTGATTTCGGTACGGAGTCGGATTTCAGCACGCATACCATTCACTTCAAGCCCAATGAGCGTGATGCGTTGACTGACAATCTGTTGCGTACGGTTCCGGATGGTGCGTTTGCTTCTGTTCGGCTCGGTTCGGAAAGACCTAATGATGAGTATCCGGGCAGCCATTGGCAGTCTGTTACTTATACGATTCACGTTACTGAGGAAATAGGTGTCGTTCTTTTCCGTTATGCGTATATTGGCGAGACGGGCGGACACTCCGGTCTGGAGCAGTCGCATATTCGTTTGCGTCTGTTCGATCAGGCCGGCAATGTGATCAATGGCGAAGACTGCGGCAGCATTTTGTTTACGTCGCCTACCAATGATGCAGATATGTTGGCCGCCAACCTCAATCCTAAGACAGCGGGCTGGCATAAGAGTTCTGTTAATCCGTCTGTTTACTGGCGTGATTGGACTACTGTGGGCGTCAACGTGCAGCAATATCTTGATCAGGATATCAAGATTGAGGTCAGCAACTACGGTTGCGGACAAAGTGCACACTATGGCTATTGCTATTTTGTGCTCGATTGCTCAAAGGGTGAGATTGTCGGTCAGACCTGCGGTGAGAAACCGCGCGAACTGGTGGTGGATGAAGGTTTCGACTACCGCTGGTATACCCCCTACGATCCGAACCACGTGTTTGCGCCCGATCAGGATCCCTCCTCCCGCACTTTGGCCAATATCGCTATCAACGATACCAATACCTATTATTGCGACCTGATGCGTAAGGGCAACAACGATTGCTTCTTTACGCTCCATGCGCCGGCTATCAAGCGTCTGCCTCGTGCGCTGGTCGATTTGAAGCATGCTCCTCAGGATTGCCGGAATTATCTGGTTCTTGAGAATAAGAGCGCGGTTTTCGGCTTCTTTACCAACGAGGCCGGGCAGGAAGATTCAGTTGCACGTGACGATGAGTTTCTCCGTCAGTCCGTTACCTGGACCTCCGCGGGGGGGCTGCACGGCACTTTGGAGGCGTCATCTTCTGATACGATTCTGTTCCCGAATGAGGGTGATGTGGTTACGCTCACTACGTTTGTAGAGGTGAAGGAGCACTGCATAGATGAGAAGACGGTTCGG
>JAGHUE010000125.1 GCA_018064985.1 Candidatus Colicola faecequi
GTACATGTGATAGTGCTGGTAAAGAGCCCGCTTTGCACCTACGGTAGCCTTGAAGTCGACGTGAGTCTTGTCCGACTTGTTGCCCTGCTTGGTGGTAACAACGATGACACCGCCGGCAGCGCTTGCACCGTAAATACCGGTAGCACCTGCATCCTTCAATACGGAGATGGTCTCTACGTCATTCGGGTTGAACGAGCCGCCCATCACACCGTCTACTACGTAAACAGGAGAAGAGCTGGCGGTAATCGAACCTGTACCGCGGATTCGGATCTGGGCTGCCTCACCCGGCTGACCGTTGGCATTGCTGATTTGCACACCGGCTACCTTACCCTGGAGCATGTTGCCCACATCAGAGGAGGTCACGTCGGTAAGAGCTTCCGACGACAGCGTTACTACTGCCGAGCTGAGCTCTGCCTTCTTAGCGGATGAATAACCGAGAGATACCACTTCGTCCATCATGATGGCGTCCGACTCGAGCACTACATCCAGCTTTGCAGATGCCGTACGCTCCACGGTCTTGTAGCCCATGAAGGAGAATTGAAGAGTAGCGTTGGGTGCAACCTCAAGTTCGTACTTACCGTCAAAGTCGGAAACCGTACCATGAGTAGTGCCCTTCACGATAATACTTACACCCGGCAGACCCTGAGAGTCTTCAGCCGAGGTGACCGTTCCCTTTACCGTAACCTGTGCGAATGCACTGGCTGCAACAAGGAAAAGGCTCAAACAGATCAGTTGAAATCTTTTCATTTGTAAGTGTGTTTTTGGTTATTATTGATTGTGATTAGTTATTTTTTTCCAGTTTGATGAGGTAGCTTCCCGTGAAGCTTGCGTCTATTACCGGCTTGCTGCCGTTCACCTCGAAACTGCGCTTCTCGTCGGTGGTATATTCGGTAGCCGTGTAGGTCTTGCCCTTCTCGAGGCCGCGAAGTTCTATCTGGCCTTCATACGGGGTGTCGATCTCCGATGCGTAGAATGCGTAATACATAGCGTCGTTCTGGCAGATCACGTGTGCTTCCGGATAGTCGTAGCCCCATAGATAGAGGCCGAGATACTCGCCGTGGCAGAGGTCCTCTTCTGTGAAGATCTTCATCCAATGGCGAATGAGCGCCTCGCGCTCGGGAGTGAGCAGGCACGATTCCTTCTGATACGGATTATCCTTCGGGTAGGTAAACTTCGTGCCGATTACCGAGCCGGTACCGATCTGGCTGGCCCAGTCGTTGCCGCCGTCGGTAAGTTCTACGTGGTCGCCGTAGTAAGCCAGGCCCGGAGCCATGGCTGCATACGCTTTGCGCTTCTGGCGAACCTGACGCGAGCAGGTCGGGTCGGAAGCCACAGCCTGGTTGATGTTCGGTACTACGTAGTAGTTCATCGCGCAGCCGCAGGGGCAAACCTGCACTACCGCGTTCTCCTTGTATTTGCGGCTCTCGCTGAGCACTTTGCCGAAGAAATCGGCCATATGCTCCGGTGCATCATACGGATGGTTGAGGCAGCTGGCTTCGTTGTAGTCGGGCTCGCAGCAGTTGAGGTGCTGACCGTCGATCTTGAGGCCGTCGAAGTTCCATACCTCAAGGAAGCGATGTACGAGGTCGCTGGTATAAGCCTCGGTTACCGGGTTTACGGGCGAGAGGTAATACGAGTTCCACCACGTGATAAATTCAGGTGCGTTATCCTTCGTAAGAAGCTGCATTTCAGGATGTTCCGCGAGGCAACGCGTACCCGGGTCTGCGGCCAGAGGAGCCCACCACAGCTTGGCTTTCATGCCGCGCTTGTGGATCTCGTCGGTCATGCGGCGCATATCCTTGTCGCCGCCGGGGAAGCGTTCGTTGGTTTCCCAGTCGCCTTCGGCAATCTGGTAGCCGTCGTCTACGTCTACCCACTTAAAGCCCAGTTCGGCTACCTTGTCGAGCGTACCGATCACTTCGTCTATCGTGAAGCGGCGCTCATAGCCCCATGCGCACCATACCGGCTCGAATGCTTCGGGTTCCGACGGCTGCATCCTGACGCCCTCGCACTTCTGCATATATTCGGAGAACATGCGGAGCGACTGGAAGAAGTCGCCCTGATGCTTCATGCGGAAGGCCTTGAAGCAATGGAGCGTATCGCCCTCTGCGAGCTCTACTGCCTCGGGGAGGTCGTAGCGCAGCGCCATGCTTACGTTCTCAGCACCTTCTTTCCACTCCACCGGCATGGAAATCATGCGCAGAAGGGGTTCTGCCAGACCGATGGCGTAGCCGCCATCACGCTGCCATACGTCAACCATCGGGATACCGCCTCCGTAATCGGAGTTGTTCATGCCGAGGTAATTCTTCTTTTCGAAGCCTTCCTTCACCGGCAAAGCCCAGTCCATACGGGCTTCCGACGACGATGGCTGGAAGCTCCAAACCACGCTGTCCTGTGCCTTCACTTCCGTGCGGCACATCTCATATGCGTTCACTGTCAGCGACTTACCCTTGTTTACGAAGTAAGTCTCTACGATCTCCATTCCGGGAAAATCCGGCAGAGCGGTCACCTGCTGCACTTTCTCTACCTTCACGCCGTCCTTATCATAAGGAAAGTGCTCGATAGTGAGCCCGTCGCAGAAGAGAGCCTCATTTTGAGGCTTCGAGCATCCGATGAGCGAAAGCGCTGCAAGCAGTATGATAGTTGTCTTTTTCATGTCTTTTATCTTTTGTCCTTAAGCGAAGCGGTCCTTTGTCCTTCGTCCTTTGTCCTTAAGCGAAGCGGTCCTTTGTCCTTCGTCCATTGTCTTTGAGCGAAGCGGTCCTTTGTCTTTTGTCCCCACATCCCCCTCTTTGAGGGGGCTTGGGGGTGTCTTACTTATACTCGTTAAGTATTCTCAATGCGTTGGTGCGGTAGATCTTCTCGAGTACGCTGTCAGGCAGATAGATGCCGTTCAAGTACCAGATGTAGTTGAAGCCGCTGTAGAAATGCTCGTCTTCGGTCTCGAGGAAGCGGAAGATGGTGCGATACATGCTCTTCGACATACCGTTGTCCGTACCGAAGAGGATGCGATCCTGATACTTGAGGGTGAACTCACGGGTAGCACGCGGAATCTGTGCAGCTTCCGGTACACGGGCAGCGAGGTCTATATAGAGATTAGGATACTTGTCGAGCAATTCGCCAAGATACTTGTAGTCCTGATTCATATTCAGGTAGTGGCAAGCGATGAAAATGGTCTGCGGATTCTCGCGAACAGCATTCTCGAAGCTCTTGATCAGGCCCCAGTAGCCAAGGTCTACCTTCGTAGTATCGATAGCCCAGTCGGCGCCGTTAGGCAGACCGTCATTGGAGCCGTTGAGCGGCAGATACATCCAGTAAGGCTCTGCCACGTGGATATTGATAGGCATCTTCAGCTCGCCGCACTTCTCCAGAATCGGCTTGATGCGCGGGTCGTCAAGGTGAATACCGCGGCCTTCTACGGGAGCAGCATACAAATCGCCGTCGCCCTTGTCGCCGAGCTCACCTACACCTACAGCACCCATTGCTTTGGCACGCTCGAGCTGAGCGATAGCATAGTCGCACCCCTTGCCCTCGAGCACTTCGGTATAATCGAAGCAGCACCATATCTGGAAGCGGTCGGGATATTTGCTGTACTTCTCTACGGCTTTGTCAAATTCCTCACCGATCCAGGAGCAATGCATCACCTGAGTGAGTTCGATGCCGCATTCATCCATGTTCTTTACCCACTGATCGATCTCCTCCTCATTGGCTGCATAGTCGTGCGAGTGCATGTCAATCACGGGGAACTTGGCTTTCTCTATGAAAGTCTGGGGAATATTGTTCACGTTTACCGGATGATAGTTCTTCAGCAGAAGCGTATCCATCGGGTTGGTCACTGCCGTTTCAGCGGTTTTGGTGCCGCATGCTGCGAGCATCATAGCTGCAGCGGCGAGAAGAATGATTTTTTTCATATAACTTCTTTTGTCTTTTATCTTTTGTCTTTAAGCGAAGCGGTCTTTTGTCCTTTGTCCTTAAGCGCAGCGGTCTTTTGTCCTTTGTCCTTCAGCGAAGCGGTCCTTTGTCTTTTGTCCCCACATCCCCCTCTTTGAGGGGGCTTGGGGGTGTCCTTACCACCCCAGTTCGTGTCCCTTGGCTTCAACGGCTTCGCGGCTGGTGAAAGCACCTGTGCCGCCGGCTGCGGTGGTGTTCACGGCGCCGGTCATGTTGCCGTAGCGCTGGCTCTCTTCAAGCGACGCACCCTCTACAAACTTGCTTACGAAACCCGAGTTGAAGCTATCGCCTGCGCCGATGGCATCTACCACGTGCTCGTTCAGGAACGGCTTCACGTGCGTGCAAGTACCATCTTTCTTAAGGAGAAGGCTGCCCTTGCTGCCCTGCTTGATTACGGCAGCATTGATATACGGCATGATCTTTTCAATGGCCTCATCTAGCGTTTCCGAGTGAGTGAGATACTTCAGTTCCTTCTCGTTGGGCAGGAATACGTCGACAAGCGGAAGTACCTCCTTATAGTCGAGCTGCCACGTCTCGGCGGGATCCCACTGCGTGTCGAGCGAAGTGGTCACTCCGTTCTCCTTGCACAGCTCCAAAATCTTCTTCAGGTCCTTGCGTACACCGCTCTGCATGAAGATCGAAGAGATATGTACGTGCTTGGTTTCCTTGAAGATAGCCGGGTCGATATCGTCGAGCGACATCTCTTCCATAGCGCCCGGATACGTGAGGTTGGCGCGGTCTTCGCCGTAGCTCATGCAGATAGTGGCGCCGGTGGCAAACTTATCGGTATGGATAAGCAGGCGGGTATCCACTTTCTTGGCCTCGAGGCTCGATTCTACAAGCTGACCGAACGAGTCGTTGCCGATCATGCCGCAGAATGCCACTTTCGTACCCAGAGCAGCAGCGTTGGCTGCAAAAATGGCAGTAGAGCTGCCCAGCGTCAGCGTCATCTGCTTCGCAAATTTCTCCTTGCCGATCTCGGGCTCACCTTCTATCTGATTGAGAATGAGGTCTACGTTGAGCTCACCCAGTGCTATTACGTCGTATTGTTTCATAATTCCTTTGTCCTTTGTCTTTTGTCCTTAAGCGCAGCGGTCCTTCGTCTTTTGTCCTTACGCTGTCCCTACATCCCCTTCTTTGAAGGGGCTTGGGGATGTCTCAGATCATATCGTTGAAATTGACGAGGTTGAATGCGTTGTAATACTTGTCCATATTGTGCTCGATGCGCATCAATACCACCTCTTCTGCCTCGATGCCCAGTCGGCCGAGGTTGTCGTAGAGCATCTGACGTGCTACGAGCGCTTCCGGCTTCTGCCAGATGTAGCGGCAACAGGTCTTCACGATCCAGAGCTGACGCTCGGGGGTGAGGTTTTCCAGCGGCTGACCGATCTCTTCGCCGTGGAGCCATTTCTTCCAGCGGCCGCTTTCGTTTACGAGCTTCCAGAGCACCTCGGTCATATGGCTCAGTTGAGCCACCTTGCCTTCTTCGAAGAATTTCTTCTCTGCCTGCTCCAGTTCGTCCAGACCGTCATATTCGTTCATCGTGAACTCCGGACCCACATTGGCGCCGCCCATGCCTGCGAGCGGATAGTCCTGCGGGTTCTCCACGTCGTCCGAATAATGACCCTTGATCCAGCTGCCGTAGGGGCGCACCTTCGAGGTGAGCTTGCGGGCAACTTCCGGATCGAAGAAGGTCGTATGCAG
Source organism: Candidatus Colicola faecequi (assembly GCA_018064985.1). Lineage (GTDB taxonomy): Bacteria > Bacteroidota > Bacteroidia > Bacteroidales > Paludibacteraceae > Colicola > Colicola faecequi. The sequence continues at coordinate 5,656 of JAGHUE010000125.1, forward strand.
GTCGGTGCCTACTTTGCCTACAATGAAGCATGGCCATACTTTCTCCAGTCCCACTTCCTTCAGGCCGGCCTTAAGCTCGGTGAGGAATGTGTCGAAGGTCTTTTCATCAGCCAGGCCGCCGTGTACTTCCTCGGTGCCTACCTCGTACGAGATAGGAGCGATGCCATGAGCCTTGCGGAAGTTCTCTGCGTGGAGAATAAGCTCTACGGTACGCTTTACAACTACGTGAATATCAATTATTTCTCCCTTCTCAAGGAAGATATCTACGGTAGGATCCACGTGGATCAGGTCATAGCCTGCCAAAATAGCGGCTTCATAGCTCTCCTTTACGCCCTTCATCGCACGCTCGGTGTCCCAGCGCTCCAGGGGCTGCTTGTCCTTGAGCCACGGACCGCCGTGGTCGATGGCCACTACGTACGGACCCGTATAGTTGATAGCCGCTGCTTCGCGGGCAAGTACCTTCGTAAATTCAGCCTGCGTCATACCGGTATAGCCGCCGTCGCAATCCACCTGGTTAAGTGTTGTTGCGAAGTAGATGGGTGCGTTGTTGCGCTTAGCGCTGCGGAAAGAGGCCTTTATTACGGCCAATGAGTTAGGGCACGCTGCAAAAAGGGTGCGTGCTACGCCGGTCTCGGCCTTGAGTTGCTCCATTCGTTGGAGGATGTTGTCAGTCTTTGCCATAGTTCTTTGTTGTAATCAATCTTTTTTGTACCTTAAGATAATGCAGCTACCTTTTTTAAAACTAAATTCAAATGATGAAGGTTATGTTGTGTTGTCGGATGATGTAATCAGCAATCTTTTCTGTACCCTAAGATAGCGCAGTTTTTTCTTTATTATAACAAATGATGAAAGGTTGGTTATTCTGCATATGCGTGGTGATAGCCGTCGATGTCCTGCCAGTGTCCGCGGGTGAAGTCCGGAACGGTTACGGCTGCCGAGTTATGATCCATACTCAGCTCGCCCAGCTCAGCCAGACAGCACCATTCGGCCAGGTCATATACGTCGATGTCCATCGGCAGACCGTGCTGCAGGCAGTATACGAGTCGGCAGTCCATGATGAAGTCCATACCGCCGTGGCCGCCCACTTCCTTGGCCAGTTCGCCATAGGTCTTCAGGATCGGGTGCGTGTATTTGCTTACGAGTGCGTTGTGCTCCTCTTCGCCGAGGAACTCGTGGCCCGAGAGGTCTTCCACGTCCTTGAAGCCTTCCAGCTGCTCGCCGCTTACGGCATAGTGCTCTACCGGATATTTGGTGGCATAGCCCTTGGTGGCAATCAGTTTGTACAGACGGTTATACGGCTGCGGATTCATCACGTTGTGCTGCACCTCTATCACCTTGCCCTGCTCCGTGCGGATGAGCGTGGTGGTATGGTCGCCGTTGCGGAAATTCTCGCAGGGCTTGCCCGTCTTCTTCTCTACCATCTCTTTGCCGTGAACGCTCTTCGTGTCCATTGCTACGAGAGTGGTCATTCTGTCGCCGCGGTGAATGCCCAGCAGCTGAGCTACCGGACCGAGGCCGTGCGTAGCGTATACGTCGCCGCGGTGCTCCATGTTGTATTTGAGTCGCCAGTGGAGCGAGTCGGTGTCGGCCGGATCACACCAATACTGGTCCCAATACGGATCAAGTCCGTGAATATAAGCGCCTTCTACGCGCAGAATCTCGCCGAACACACCCTGCTGAGCCATATGGAGCGTATTCATCTCAAACCAATCATAGCAGCAGTTTTCCAGCATCACGCAGTGCTTGCGCGTCTGCTCCGAGAGGTCGATCAGCTGCCAGCATTGGCTGAGGTTCATGGCTGCCGGCACTTCTATCGCTACGTGCTTGCCGTGCTGCATGGCATAAGTGGCGATGGGGAAATGATGTGCCCAGTCGGTAGCTATGTAAATAAGGTCTATATCTTCGCGTTCGCACATCTCCTTGTAGCCTTCCTCGCCGCTGTAGATAGCAGCTTCGGGCAGACCGCGGGAAGTGAGGCGCTCCTGGCAAGCCTTTGCGCGTTCTTCTTCATAGTCGCACAGCGCTACCACACGCGTTCCCGGAATATACGTGAAGCGCGATACGGCTGCAGGGCCGCGCATACCCAATCCGGCAAAACCTACGCGTACCGTGTCGATCGGTTCTGCAGTCAGGCCTATGGCCGTCTGTTGTCCTGCCGGCATTGCAGGTGCATCCACTACTATTGTTCCATCTTCCCAATGCCAACGGGTAGCATACGGATCTTTCTGTGCGCAACTTGCAAGCAGCAGCGCTGCGCAAATGTAAAGCAATAACTTTTTCATGTCTTTTATTTATTACATCCCCTTTTGTGAAGGGGCTTGGGGATGTCTTTTATTTATAAATCGTCACACCTTCCACTACACGATGAATATTGCCGCTTACCGACGGGGTGTCGGGGCAGAGGCCGTGGGCAACCGACGTATGGAAACCGAGCAACTGGCCTACCAGCACGTAAGCTACAAGGCCGAAGATACCGGTCTTCTCCGAGCTGTTGGGCATCGTTACGTAAAGGTCAGGCTGTACACCTTCTAATACCGGGCGCTCGCCTGCACATACCACTACCTGAGCTACCAGCTTGTTGTTGCCGTCCACCTGCTTCACCAGGTCGCGCTCATAGCGCTGCACCTCTTCGCGGTCGTCCATCAGATATACCACAATCGATTTCTCGTTCACTACGGCTTTCGGACCGTGGCGGAAACCGAGGAAACTGTCAAACTTGCATACTACAGCGCCGTCAGTCAGTTCCTGCAGCTTCAGGTGGCACTCTTCTGCAATGCCCTTCATAGCGCCGCTGCCGAGGAACACACCGCGTTCGAACGGACGCTGTGCGATAGCCTGGAGCTTCTCGCCATAGAGGTCTATCACTGCCTGTGCATTGGCTGCAGCTGCTTCCACCATCGGACGGATCTTCTCGATCTCCTGGATATGGCAGAGCATCTCGCAAGTGATCAGCATCGTAGAGAAGCTGCTGGTCATGGCCAGACTCTTGTCGTTGGTCTCTTCCGGCAGCAGCACCGTCAGGATATTCTCCTTACCGCTGAGCTGAGCCAGATGGCCGTCTTTATTGCAGGTGATAAATACGTGAGCCACCTGCTTGCAGATCTTGTTGGCCAACTCTACTGCACCTACGCTCTCGGGGCTGTTGCCGGAGCGGGCAAAACTTACCAGAATAAGCGGTTTCTCCGCTGCGAGGAAGTCCGAAGCATTCGTGATAATGTCCGTAGTAGCTACGGCACGAACGTTCTTCCAATAGCGGCGAAGAACCGGAGCGAGAGCATCACCGATGAAAGCCGACGTGCCGGCACCGGTCAGCACGATTTCCGTCTCCGGAGTAAAGTTGTGTTCGATGAAGGCACAAATCTCTTCTTTTTGTGCTACCAGAGCATCATACTCGCGCAGCCACATCTCGGGCTGCTGCAGAATCTCTTTGTAAGTGAACGTGTT
>JAGHUE010000069.1 GCA_018064985.1 Candidatus Colicola faecequi
CTACGGCCATCCGTTTTGCTCGCTCGTGCTCGGTCATCTGGAGAAGGTTGTCCGCCCCGATGTGACAGGTGCCCCCGAGAGCGGGTTGCAGATTGGCCAATGTGCGGATGAGTGTGGATTTTCCGCAGCCGTTCTGGCCGAGGAGACAGATCATGTTGCCTTCGTGCGCCTCGAGACAGAGGTTTTGCTGAACGACCGCCTGACCGTAGCCGATGGTGAGATTATGAGTGGATAGCGCAGCCATGTTTTGCATAATTTTCGGCAAAGGTACGCAATTTTTCCCGTTCGGCCAAAGAAAAGGTGCGGAAATTTGCATATGTCAATTTTTATACGTAATTTTGTAGCCACAAAATTGGCGAAAGTGCCTATAACGAAAAGGTTTGGCACGCTAATTGCCCATCGAAAGATAAACCACTAAAACACACGAATATGAAGAGACTTCAACTTCTTGCGCTCCTTGCAGCTGCGGTATGCTGCACGAGCTGCCTCACCCGTATCGTAACAGTAGCCGACACGACTACTCCGGTTCGCTATACGCAGGCATCGCCGGTTTACGTATCGCCTTATACCACTACGACCGTGCGCGTTCCCGCACGTCGCGTGAGCACAACGACAACCGTAAAGGTGAGCCCCGTTACTTCCGATATCAGCTTGTATCTGGACCTTCAGGCTGTTGCAGCTGCTTATGCACAGAGCAACACGGTAGAGGAATTCGAGACAATCCTGAACTCGTATGAGTACATGATTTCGAACCTTGACCTGAATGGTGACGGCTATGTGGATTACCTCCGCGTGATGGAAACCCGCAACGGCTACAACCACCTGTACGTGATTCAGGCCGTGCTGGCACAGAACATCTATCAGGACGTGGCAACCCTCGTTGTGGAAGGTATGAACAGCATGTACGCAAACCCGTATGTGCAGGTGATCGGCAACCCGTATATCTACGGCAACAACTACATCATTGAGCCGGTATTCGTTCGCCGTCCGCCGTTGTTCGACCGCTATCGTCGTTATTATTATAACTACACCTGCTGGTCGTCGCCGTATTACTATACGCATTTCCCGCCGTATTACCACTACTGCGCTCCGCGTCATTACAGCCACTATCATTCGTATGTGAACACTTACATGTCGAACCACAAGTATTGCCATCAGGTGAACTACACCGAGGTTCATCACTATGTTCACTATGTGAATGACACGAAGCCTGTATCGAAGAACGACTACGCAGTGGCTCATCCGGAAGGCAGCTTCAACAGCCGCAACACGGGTGTAACGTACACTCCGTCGGGTTCCAGCAGCTCGCAGGTTGTATCCAACACTCGTCAGCTCCAGCAGTCGATCAACCAGTCGGGTGCAGCAACGGTAAGCACCAACAGCCGCGGAACGGCAGCAACGTCGACCAGCGGCAGCCGTGGAACGACTACCACCACTACCTCGGGCAGCTCGACCAACAGCCGTGGTACTTCGTCTTCTACCAGCTCTACCGTGAGCCGTGGAACGACCACAACCACCACTTCCGGCAGCACAGCTTCCCGTCCGGCAGCTTCTACCACCACGACGACGACTTCCGGCAGCCGCACGTCTTCCTCGACAACGAGCACGACGACTTCGCGTCCGGCAACGACTACCACTTCCGGCAGCACGTCTTCCCGCACGGCCACGACTTCTTCCGCAACTTCTTCGCCGGTTAACCGTAGCACAACCACTACGACCAGCCGCGTAAGCACTTCGGGTCAGGCTCGCACCAGTACTGCTACTTCCGGTACTTCGAACAGCCGTTCTTCGAGCACTACTTCCACGAGCAGCAGCCGTCAGGCTTCTTCCTCAACGAGCACCTCGAGCCGCACTTCTACCTCTACCACTTCGGGTAGCACCTCGAGCCGTTCTGCCGGTACGACTTCTACTACAACCCGTGGCACTCGTTGATCCTTCGGCAATCTATTGCCCACACAAAAGCAGCGACCATTCGGCCGCTGCTTTTTTCTTTATACCATTTTGCTTGTCTTTTCAGTAATGCTCCCTTATACAACAAAAATGCCCTTGTCATCACGACAAGGGCCATTTCTTACTACTAACACTATTAATTCTCTCTGAAAGAGATGCACAAAAGTAGTCTTTTTTTTTGAAACCCGCAAATTTTTATTAAAAAAAATGCTGATAATCCTATAAAATAACATGTTTTTTTCATTTAATCTTGATTATTGACGAAAAATGGCATCAAATGAAGAAGGCTTCCCTCCCGGGTAGCCTTCTTCTCCACAAAATAAAAAACATTCACTATTAGGGCCTGTCTGTTCGGTAACGCACGCCCCATTTGCTTTTCTTATCGCTGATTTTCTATCTATTTCATTGCGTTTAACAGTTAGACGCATTTTCTTCGATAAAACTACAGATTCTTCCGAAAAAAACGTCAAATTCATAAAATTGCTGTTTTGTTAACTTATATTTTTTTGATGAAAGTCGTATTTTCACTCACTTTTTGTTTGTCGTAGTCGTATTTCACTCCTTCCTTTTCCCGGTCAGTCTTTTTTTTGTCATTTTGCTTTCCTTTTCCCCATCTTTCTGCTTTTCGCATTTTGTAGTTTCAAAAAAATGTGCTAACTTTGCACTCGATTATAATACAATCGAAAATGACTATCGGTTTATGCTTTGGGCGCTACGCCCCTTTTTGCAAGGGACATCTTGACTTGATAATGCGAGCCAAGAAGGAATGCGATTTGTGCTTTGTCATCTGTATGGGCTCATCGTCAAACGATGGTCATTTCATCATGCCTTTCCGTGAGCGCGTAGCATATATGCGTGAGTGCTTTGCGGATTCTCCCGAGGTTCGAGTTCTTGCGCTCGATGACGACGAACTGTATCCAGAACTTCCGCTGACGGAAAAAGGTTGGCAGCTCTGGACAGCAGCTGCAGAGCAGCTTGTTTTCTCCGATCCGGCAGTTCCCTCTGACGCACTTTTCCGCTGGTACGTACGTGATCCTGCGTGGAAGGACGCCCTTATGCGTGTGAGCACAACGGCCGACCCTGTAAAGGCCATGCTCGAAGAGGGACGCTTTGAAATCCGTATTGCTGAAAGTAAGGGCTCGCCCGAGCCGGTTCTTCCTTGGAAGCCCGGATGTTATGAAGGCCCGGTCCGTCGTGTACTCATTACCGGAACAGCTTCTGAGGGCAAGTCTACTTTGGCTCGCGACATAGCGCTCTATTTCGGTCTTCCCTACGTGCCCGAAGAGGCGCGCAACTACATGCAGGAGATGCACGTGGCAGATCCGGACCTTACGACGGAGGATTTTCTTCAATTCGTCCGTCGACAGAATGCCTCTATCGACCGCGCTCAGGAGCGTGTTGCCATTGTTGATACAGACAATATCACAACATTGGCTTATGCCATGGAATATGCTGCCGATCCGGATATCAAGGCCATTGACGAAGCCTCGGTAGAGGCAGTCCGTTCGGAGGTTCGAACGTCAGGCTGGGACCGCATTTTCCTCCTCGCCCCGCGCAACCGCTATGTAGATGACGGCTTCCGCTATATGAAGCAAGCGGACATGACGTCGCGTCAGCAGGGCTTCGACCTTCTGCTCCGGCTTTTCGAAGAATACGGCCTTGCCGATAAGGTAGAAATCCTGCGTGGTGATTATTACAGCAATTTCCTCCGGGTAAAGGACGTTGTAGCAGAACTTCTTGCTCAGTAAATCTGTCGGAAAATAAATTTCCCCCTGGTAAGCTGAAGGAGCTTTTCCTGAGCAACCAGCATAAAAAAAGCGAGACCGTTAGCGGCCTCGCTTTCTGTTAGCTTTCATCTGACCCTTAAAGTCCTTTGCAGAGCTGCGAAAGGGTTACACCGAGCGCCTCAGCGATCGTAACGAGCGAACGGAGAGTAGGGTTGGTATTACCAGCCTCAATTCGGTTGAGATTTGAGGGCTCGAAATTGCACATTTTTGCCAACTCACACTGGTGCATGTGCTTAGCCGAACGTATTTCACGGATGTTTTGTCCGATTTGTTTAGCTGCTTTTTCGTGGGCTTCCATTATGGTCTTTTTTTTGTTTTTGGAATAAATAAAGATTAGCCTTTAGCTTTGTTGCTACGCAAAGATATACAATATTATTGTAGCCCACAAATTTATTATCAAGCGATATAATTTATACAAGCGATTTAACATTTTTTAACAATCTTAAAAAATCGCAATTTTCCTTAAAAATAGTGCATTTTTGTCGTTTTTTGAAAATTTATTGTTTCCGCAATCTTTTGCTATATTTTTCATGTTGAATTCCAAATTCGCAATAATGCGGTCGAAATTTGGTGGTGTCAAATTAATTCCGTAACTTTGCAGCAATAAATTTTCTATACTCATGGCAGATATTTATTCTATTGTCACTTCGCGCAAGCTTACTTACGAGCAGAAGCTCAATGCGCTTGCACATGCGGCAGAGGACACGCTTGAAGTGATCCCCAAGCCCGAGCGTACACGCTACTATTTTGAAAAGGGCGTAATCTGTAATCTCAACGAGGGTCAGGCTCCTTACCGTCCACGCTACATCATGCCGGATTATGCAAAAGCAGTCAAGAATGGTGTCCGTTTTCTTGAGCTTGAACCGCCTACCGATTTCGACGAGCTCCTCACATTCCTCCAGATTCTCTATCGCCATGTACCGAGCATCACCACGTATCCCGTCTATCTGGGCGATCTCGACCAACTCATCGAGCCGTTTATCGAGGGTATTCCGGACGATGTAGTGGAGAAAAAGTTGCGGCTTTTCCTGCTGTATCTCGACCGCACCATTACCGATTCCTTCTGCCATGCCAATATCGGCCCGAGAGAAACGCGTGCCGGGCGCATACTCCTCAAGATAGAACGTTCTATCCAGCAGGCCGTTCCGAATCTCACTCTCAAGTATGATCCTGAACTGACATCTGACAGCTTTGCTGAAGAGGCCATCCTCACGTCACTTTATTCGGCCAATCCGGCTATCTGCAACGATCCGGCCAACCGCGTATACGATCACTATGGCATTTCGTCGTGCTACAACATTCTTCCAGTGGCCGGCGGATCATACACGCTCACCCGCATCGTGCTTCCGAGACTCGCCGAACTGACCGACTCTTACGATGAGTTTCTCCATGTATTGCTGCCGGAGGCTCTCCGTTGCATGGCTGACAACATGTCGGAGCGCATCCGTTTCATTGTGGAGAAATCCGGCTTCTTCGAGAGTCATTTCCTTGTGAAGGAAGGTCTTATCGAGCGCGACCGCTTTACGGCTATGTTCGGGTTGGTTGGCCTGGCAGAGGCTGCCAACAAGTTTGCTCCTGAAGGCAAGAAATACGGCAATGATAAGGAGGCAGACGATATTGCAGAAGAGATTTTGGCTGCCATTTCCGATTTCGCAGGCGCTTACGAGGCTCCGTATTGCGATATATCCGACCATCGCCTTCTCCTGCATGCGCAGGTAGGTATCGATACCGACTACGGAATTACCTCGGGAATCCGTATTCCGATCGGGGATGAACCGGAGTCAATCTACGACCATCTTCGCCATTCGGCCCGTTTCCATCGGTATATTCCTACCGGTTGCTCGGATATTATTCCGTTTGACGTAACCGGCAAGCAGAACCCCGCAGCCATTCTCGATATCGTGAAAGGCGCTTTCCGTCTCGGCCAGAAATACGTGGCATTCTATGCTTCCGATTCCGACATGGTCCGCATCACGGGTTATCTGGTGAAACGCTCCGAAATAGAGAAGTGGAACAAGGGCGAACAGGTGCTCCAGAATACTACGCAGCTGGGTGCTCCTACTTATGCATCGGCTCATCTGCAGGATCGTAAGGTTCGCGGTGTATGAAAGCTCCCGTCCGCAAAATAATAGGTCAATCGACAGTTGACGGTCCGGGCAACCGGACCGCCATCTTTTTGCAAGGCTGCAACATCCGTTGCGCCTACTGCCACAATCCCGAGACGCAACCGCTTCACGCGGACGATGTGGAGATGCTGTCTGTGGACGATGTGATAGAAGAAGTGAAAAAAGGAATTCCTTTTATCCGTGGAATCACTGTGAGCGGAGGCGAATGCATGATGCATCAGCCGTTTCTTCTGGAGCTCTTCCGCAAAGTGCATGCGCTGGATGCGAAACTATCCTGTCTGGCCGATTCCAACGGTACATTTCTTTTTTCCGAACCGCTTCTGAGCGAGGTGGACGGTGTGCTTTTGGACGTGAAAGCATGGGATGCTTCCGTCTGGAAGGAGCTTACCGGAAGTCCGACGAATGAAGTGGTGAAGCAGAATCTGAAGAATCTGCTTCTGCGAGACAAAGTGGCGGAAGTGCGGATTGTCTGTCTGCCGAAGGATGGCCCGATTCAAACCGACGTGGAAGCCGTGATTGCCGGCGTAAAAGCCGTTGCGTCGGAGTGCGGACGTCCGATGCCGAAAATGCATCTGATTGCATTCCGCCCGCATGGCGTGGTCGGAACGCTTGCTGAAACGCCCATGACGTCTGCCGAAGAAATGAGAGTCTACGAGTCATTTCTCCAATAGCTTTCGAGTTGTGCAGTTTTGCAGAACTGCAGAACTGCACAAAAAAAAGTCGGATACGGAGAAAAATAGCAATCAAAAGTGGACTTTTGTTGCATAATCCAAAAATTCTTCGTAACTTTGCAGCCGAAAATAAAGGTAATCGGGGCATTAGCTCATCTGGTAGAGCGTTTGCATGGCATGCAAAAGGTAATCGGTTCGAGTCCGATATGCTCCACAAAAAAGTAGCTGACGGCTGCTTTTTTGTGTTTTATCGGGAACAGAGATGATGTCGGGACAGTAAAAAGGGGCACCATGTCTCTCGACATAGTACCCCAGCTACTAACACTAATTATCATATTGATGCTGCAAAGATAAAACAAATATTTTATATGTGCAAGCGTTTTGTAAGAAAAAATGCAAAAAAAGCGACATTTTTTCAAAAATCGACTTTTTTTGCTTTCTTCTGTCTGCTTGATGCTAAAATTTCGTTACAAATCGTATTTGCTGAATTTGTCGGAAGTAAAAATGGTAAAAAAGGGATGTTGCTGCAGTAATAATGGTAGGATTGAGTAAAAAAATATATGTTATAAAGCATAAAACGCATTTTTCTCGAGAAAAAACTTGCGTATATCAAACTTATTCAGTACCTTTGCACCATCCCAAATGAGGGATATTTTCAATTAATAGTGTTAGTAGTAAAGAACGCCCGTCGAGATGACGGGTGTCTTTTTTTATATATACTGTTGAAAGAGTCAATTATTCTTCCACTTTGAACTCGAACGGGTGGGCATAATCTTCCTGAACGAAGAGGCGCAAAGAGCAAGAGTCGAGGTCGTAAATGGCCGTGTGCTTGGTGTGCCAGATATCCTGCTTGTAATCGCGCTTGCCTTGGTGATATCGTCGGATGTCTCCTCGTATGACTTTCTCGTAATCGGCCATTTCGGAAGCGATGGTGAGATCAGGCAACCCGAACTCGGTCCAATTGCCGTTGTATTCCGAATACCAGAATGGCGAAACGGAGCGGTCGTACATGCGAGACTGGCGGAGAGAATGGAGGAGCTTGATCATACCGGCTTCGTCGGCAGCCGTAGCGTAGTATTGGCGAGCGAGATCGTATCGCTCGAGGCCCATGCTATGCGGCGTCATCTCGCGAAGCTGGTAGAAATTGGTCATTACGAAGAAAGAGTCGCGGACAGCAGTCATTCGGCCGTCGATCCATTCCACGATGTAGGTGGCTTCGGGGTCGGCAATCATGAAGTGTGCCTCGAGGTCGGTAGCTTTGAGGCTGACGATATTGGCTTTGCCGAGGAGCTCGACAGCCTCGGAAGCGCTGGCAGCGCGGTCGAGCACGTAGCGGGGCACCATGAGCATGGTGAGCGAGTCGCCTCCGGGGCAACAGTTGTCGGTATGCGGAAGGTCGGACGGGACGATGTTGATGCAGCAGCAGACGCCATTCTCGTTGATGCCATCGAGCGTGATGTAGGGCAGGGCATCGTAGTAAGGGCTTTCGGCTGCGGATTCCACAACGGCCGAGGTGAAATTGACAATGCCTCCGGCAATACCGACCGATGCATATCGGCCCTCCGCATGGGGAACGCGGACGATGAACTCGACCGACTGATCGAAGTACCAATCGAAATTGCGTCCGAAGCAGTTTCCGTTGCGGATAGCGGAACAAGCGCCGGCCAGCAGCGCGGGGTCCTCCATCAGGCGGAGAGCCGGAGCGGGTGAATAGTCGTAGACGGTGGTCTCGTATAGGAAATCGGCAACGCGGGTGACACCCTCGCGAAGTTCATTGCCGTAAGGGTACTTGAAGTCGCATGCAAGCAGCATGAAAGCCGCTACGACGATGGTGAGAAATTTCTTCATACATTAGGCATTATTTCCCGGTGACGGGAATGAGGTTGAGCGCCTCGGGATTCTTTTTATGCATCTTGCCCTGGTAGTATGCGTTGCGATACTCAGTGGGGGTATACCCTTTGCGCTTTTTGAAGAGGCGGTTGAAGTTGCTCACGTTGTTGAAGCCGGAGTCGTAGCAGATTTCAATCACGGAAAGGCGGGTATCGACGAGGAGTCGGGCCGCATATCCGAGCCGATGGTCGATGATATATTCGCTGACGGATTTGTGGGTGCGCAGGCTGAAAAAGCGGCTGAACGACGTGGTGGACATGCATACGAGTTTAGCCAGATCTTCAAGGCGTATTTCTTCTTTGAAGTGCTTATGGATATACTCCATGGCGAGTCGGATTCGCTGACTGTCGGACGATATGGCCGTGTGGGAAAATTCCTCGCTGGCGAGAGTGTGTCGCCCGTTGTCGCCACTGAGCGTATGGAGAATGCGGAGAAGCAGAATGTAGCGTTCGAAGCCGGGTCCCATCTTCGCCATCCGGTAGAGATCTTCCTTGACGAGACGGATGGTTTCCTGCGAGAAACAGACTCCCCGCTGCCCGTCAGCCAGCATCTTCCGTATGGTGCTGAAGGCCTGATTGGCCAACATGGCATCAGAGATGATGGCGGTGGAGAATTGGATGGTGATCTCGTGCATCTCATGGTGCTCAAAGCCGTTTGGCTCTGCCCATTGGTGCTCGAGGCCCGAACCGATAAGTGCCAGGTCGAAATAGTCGGACGTTTCGATGGAGTCGCCAACTACGCGTTTCAGCCCGGTTCCGCCGATTACGAAATTGAGTTCCATTTCCTTGTGTTTATGGAGCGGGTAGTCGAAGGTGTTCTTGATACGTTCTTCCAAATGGAGACATTCTGTTTGCTCGTTGAGAAGGGTAATCTCGGTGAGCGTTACGGGTGTGGATTTCATTTTCGGAAAGGAAATATTAATACTTTTCGCTGCAAAGATAATACTTTTTTTTCATAAATAAACTATATTCTGTACTTTTTTGACGAAAAAAATACACATGATAAAAGGCCATACGCGCATATGCGATAAAGATAATAAGGAATGAAAATCAATAAAAGCGCATTACGATTTGGAGATGTCAAAAAAAATGAGTACCTTTGCAAGCTGCCCGAAATGGGTTCTAATACTAGCTATATCCGTATCCATGAAAGTCATTCTGAAATTCTGGTTTATTACCCTTTGCCTGCTGTTTACCACGGCGGCTTTTTCCGAGAACAAAACAGACAAGATAAGTGCGTCGGGACTTCGCATTGCCGTAAAAGAAGGCGGCGACGCAAGGCTTAACGTAGTGCTCAAGGAGCAACCGAAAAAAGACGTCACCGTGAAGGTGAGAAGCAGCAATCTTCATCGCATGTATGTGGTGGAGGGTGCCGGCATGGTTTTTACAAAAGATAACTGGAACCAACCGCAGTCGGCTTTCTTCAAAACAATCGACGACGATGTCTGCATGGGTTCGGAACTGATAGACGTTACGGTTGTCACTCTATCTAAGGATACGGCATTCAACGGCTGTGAACTTACGCAGCAGATTCTCGTGAACGATGACGAGAAGGCCGGTCTCCTGCTCTCGAGCGAGATGATTGAACTAGACGAAGAATCCCGTTCAGGAACAGTGGAAATGCGGTTGCGTTCGAAGCCTGCAGAGGACGTGATGGTGGAGCTCCGCACGACAGACAGAAATGTGGATCTGGATAATCCGGTTCTGTTTTTCACGGGCCACAACTGGAATTCGCCCCAGCGTGTGACGATAAAAGCCGATTCTCGCGTCAGCGGTCGTGAGGCAATCCGTCTGCTCTGTTCTTCGGCATCGGCATCGGAAGTGTTCGACGGTCTGAAGGTGTCGGCCGAAATCCGCATTGCGGGTGTGGATGTGACCAATTTTGCGGCAGCAGAAAAAGCCGAGCAGGAGATAGCCGAGGAGGCAGAGGCTTCGCAAAACCGTTCAGCAGCCGCCCAAAAGGCAATCGAGAAGCAGCAGAAAGCCGAAGCCAAAGCCGCTCTGAAGCAGCAGAAGGCAGAAGAGAAAGAGCGCTGGCGCAACATGACTCCGGCTCAGAAGAAGAAAGCCAAAGCACTGGCAGCCAAGAAAAAAGCAGCAGAGAAAGCGAAGGCGGCCCGACTGAAGGAAATCGCCAAAAAGAAAGCTGCCAAGCTGAAAGAAATGGAAAAGAAAAAGGCCGCAAAGCAGAAAGAGCTGGCAAAAAAGGCCAAAGCAAAAAAATAACTTCTATTTGCTGAACAACGTAAAGAATTCATAGCAGACATAAAAATTCCGACATATTATGAAAAAAATCTTGTATTGTGCAGCAGCCCTGGTGCTTGCATCCTGCGGTGGCGTAAAGTCTTCTCAGGTGCTCGTTACCTCCGAAGCCGGCGATAAGTGCGCCAATGGAAAAACAGTCGTTTTCCGCGTGAGTGATGCGGACGACGCAATCGTAATCAATACCGAAGACAAACGTCAGACCATCGACGGTTTCGGCGGTTCACTTACCGAATCGTCGGCTTTCGTGCTGGCTTGCCTTACTCCGGAAGAGCGTCAGGCTATCCTTCGCGAACTTTTCTCGGAAGACGGTGCTAATTTCACGCTTACCCGTACGCAGATCGGTGCTTCGGATTTCTCCGTAGAAGGCAAATACAGCCTTTGCGAAGAAGAAGGCGATGTAGAGATGCGTTCTTTCTCGCTCGACCGCGACAAGGAAGGCTTTTCAAAAGAAAAATATCCGCGTATCAAGGATGAGCATTACGACCTCTATCACCTGATGATGGACGTGAAGGCCATCAAGGAGTCGCAGCCGGATCCGACCCTCCGCATTATTGCCAACACATGGACCGCTCCCGCGTGGATGAAAGACAACAAGCTCTATTATGAGCGCCAGAACGGCATCGAGCGCGGCGGTTTGCTTCTGAAAGAATATTACCAGGCCTATGCCGACTATCTGGCTTGTTATCTTCGTGCTTACCGTCAGGAAGGTGTAGAAATCTGGGCAATGAGTCCGGTAAACGAGCCTCAAGGCAACGGCGGCGGCTGGGAAAGCATGGACATGTCGCCCGAGGTAGAAGCTGATTTTATCGGCAAATATATGGGTCCGACTCTCGAGCGCGAAGGTTTCGGACACGTGAAGATTCTCGGTTTTGACCAGAACATCGGCGAGGTTCTTCCTTATGCGGACGCTATCTACAACGACTCGCTTGCAGCAGCTTACACTCCGGGCATTGCCCTCCATTGGTATGGCGATACGAAGACCTGTATGCACGAGTATCTGGATGCGCTTCATGAGGCTTATCCCGAGAAATTCTTCATCCACACGGAGGGCTGCATCGACAACCTGGGCTGCTCTACCGGTTGGGATGCCGTACAGGACAAGGAAGGTTATCAGGAACATGATTTCTTCGGCAACGACTCTTTCTGGTGGAACGAACTGGCAACGGACTGGGCATATTCCACTCCGCAGGGCGAGACGCATCCGAAGTATGCGGCCGTTCATCGCTATGCGGCTTATATCATCGACGGTATGAACCACTGGATGACCGGTTTTGCCGACTGGAACATCGTGTTGGACGAGATCGGCGGTCCGAACCACGTGCAGAACTTCTGTGGCGCAGAGGTGATGGTGAATGCAGAGGAGGGCGTGATTTATTATACCCCGTATTACTATGCACTCAAGCAGTTGAGTCTTTCGATGCGTCCGGGCGACCGCGTGCTGGGTGTAAGCGAACCGATCCGAGGCGAATTGCATCTGTGTGCAGTAGAGAAAGCAGACGGCTCGTATGCCATCAACATGCTCAATACGTCGAAAGAGGCCATTGATTTCAAGCTCAGAATTGGTGAATATGTGGCAGAAGTGAATGCTCCGGCCAACTCGGTTCAGACAATCATGGTAAGCCTCTGAATTGTCCATGTGCGGAGTCGCATGAAAGTCGCATGGAAGTCGCATGTGAGTCCTATCGACGCCCGCTGACAAAAGTGACGTTTTTACCGTAAGATTGTCCATGGAATGAATTGTGCTGAGATGGCGCAATGTTCACAAAATAGGGCGATTGAAGGGTATATGTATTATTTTACGGAAAGCTCCCGATACGAGGGGGCTTTCCGTTGTTTTTATGTTTTAAAGCATGTTTTTTGATGTGGAAAATATGCCGAAACGAACAATGCGCAAGAAAGTATAAGCGTTTGATATGAAAGTGTAAGAGTGGGTGTATGTTTTTGCCTAATTTTGCAGCCGATTAACTATATAAATGGCCATACTGTGTCCGGAAACCAAGAAAAACAAGCGAGCAAGGTGCTCCTCCGACAGATGAAAACACAGAAACAATGATTGAACAAAATACAAAACAATCACAAATACCTTAAATTTTTTTCTTTATTATCAACCACAAAAAAACAATGTCTATGATGACCCAAATTCAAAAGGTTGCTAAGACAGCGGTAATGATGGTAGCAATGATGTTGCTGCCTTTCGTTGCTTATGCTCAAGTAGCCGTAACGGGAAATGTCACCGACGAAAGCGGTGAACCAGTCATTGGCGCAAGTGTTCAGGTAAAGGGTACCAATGCAGGTACCATTACTGACTTCGACGGTAATTTCCAAGTTGAAGTAAAAGACACCAAAGCCACATTAGTTATTTCGTACGTTGGTTTGACTACCCAGGAGGTAGCGCTCAACGGCCGAAAAGTCGTAAAAGTCGTGCTTTCCGCCAATACGGAAGTAATCGACGAAGTCGTAGTAGTAGGCTACGGTACGATGAAGAAGTCAGACCTCTCGGGTGCTACGGTATCCATGAAGGAAGACGACATCCGTAACACCATTTCTACTTCTCTCGACCAGACTCTTCAGGGTAAAGCTGCCGGTGTGACCGCAGTACAGACCTCCGGTGCTCCGGGTTCGAGCTCTTCGATCCGTGTGCGTGGTCAGGGTACGATCAACGCAAATGCTGAACCTCTTTACGTAATCGACGGTGTGATCGTACAGGGTAATGGTAACTCGAGCGCAAGCTTCGGTCTTGGCGCAATGGGTAACGGTACTGTATCGACCATTTCTCCGCTCTCTACCATCAACCCGCAGGATATCGTTTCGATGGAAATCTTGAAGGACGCATCCGCAACCGCTATTTACGGTGCTCAGGGTTCGAACGGTGTCGTACTTATTACCACCAAGCGCGGTCAGGAAGGTAAGGCAAAGTTCTCTTATGACGGTATGGTAGCATTCTCTCAGCAGAACAAGCGCCTCCCGATGATGAACCTTCGCGAATTCGCTACTTTCCAGAACGAGCTCGTAGGTGAAGGCGAAATCCTCGAGAAGAACCAGATCCCGCAGTATCGCAACCCGGAACTCCTCGGTGAAGGTACTGACTGGCAGTCGGCTATTTTCCAGACCGGTATCCAGCACCAGCATCAGGTAGCTGCTCAGGGCGGTACTGACAAGGTGAAGTACTACGTCAGCGGTTCTTACATGAACCAGGAAGGTACCATTATCGGTTCTGCATTCAACCGTTTCTCCGTTCGTACGAACCTCGACGCTCAGCTCAACAAGTGGCTCAAGCTCGGTTTGAACGCATCTTACTCGATGACCAACGATGACCTGAAGATCGCCGACGGTGAAGCAGGTATCGTATTCTACTCTTTGGCATCCAACCCGGATCAGCCGATTTATGACGTAGACGGCAACTACTTCGTAGGCCAGTCGCGTGAAGGCTCGGGTGCTAACCGTAACCCGGTTGCTCTCGCAATGCTCAACGAATATAAGCTCCGTCGTCAGAAATTGATGGGCAACATCTACCTCGAGATCAATCCGGTGAAGGGTCTTACCTGGCGCAGCGAGCTCGGTTTCGATATCGCTAACACGAAGTCGGAGACTTATGAGCCGAAGTTCAACTTCGGTTTCTGGAAAAACGATGTGAACAAGATGAGCCAACAGAAGAATGACAACTTCTTCTGGCAGATCAAGAACTACATCACCTATGCCAACAAGATTGGTGATCACAACTTCTCCATCATGGGTGGTCAGGAGTGCTGGCTGAGCAAGTGGGAGTATCTCTCCGGTGCAGCTTCAGAGCTTCCTTCTGATGAAGTACACAATATCGGCCTTGGCGCAGAAAGAGATGCAAACGGTGGCTTCGGTGCTGCTTCTATGGCTTCGTTCTTCGCTCGTGGTACGTATAACTACGCAGACCGTTACTACCTCACTTATACCTTCCGTTATGATGGTTCGTCCAACTTCGGTCCTGAAAACCGTTGGGCACCGTTCAACTCGGTAGCCGGTTCTTGGCGTTTCTCCAACGAGAAGTTCTTCGATGGCATCCGCGATGCATGGTCTAACGGTAAGCTCCGTCTCGGCTGGGGTCAGACCGGTAACGCCAACATCGGCGGCTTCGCATGGGGCGCTGGTATCAGCTCTATCTACGCCGGCCTCGGCAACGGTATGGGTTATCGTCCGTCGAACCTCGCTAACCCCTACATCCACTGGGAGAAGCAGCAGCAGACCAACGTAGGTCTCGACCTCGGCTTCTGGGAAGATAAGATCAGCTTTACTGCAGACTATTATTATAAGGTGTCGAACGACATGCTTATGTCGCTCCAGTTGCCGTCTTACATGGGTACCCAGGGCAACGGTTCTTCCGCACTCGCAGCTCCTAAGGGCAACTACGGCTCCATCCTCAACCAGGGTGTTGAGCTTACTCTCAACCTCAATCCGTTCCGCGGCCGCAAGGTAGAATGGGAGAGCAACTTCCAGATTTCCGTAAACCGCAACAAGCTTCTTGCTCTCGACGGCACTGAGAATGCCGCCCTCGTAGGTAAGGGACAGTGGGATGACGTTGTTTCCCGTACGCTCGTAGGCGAGAGCCTCTATGGCTTCTACGGCTATGACTACGAAGGTGTTTACCAGAATGCAGATGAGATCGTAGAGCACCTCTGGGGCACTTACGCATCTCGCGACGAGTATATTGCAGTAGCTACCCGTCAGGGTTCCGTTTGGGTAGGTGATGCTAAGTTCCGCGATGTAAACGGCGACGGTAAGATCAACGAGCAGGATAAGACCCGCATCGGTGATCCGCTTCCGAAGTTCACCTTCGGCTGGACCAACACCCTCCGCTTCTTCGGTGTAGATATGTCGATCTTCTTCAATGGCTCTTACGGCAACGAAGTACTCAACTACACTCGTATGGGTTCCGCTAACTCCAACACCTCCATTTCTTCTATGAAGTCCACCTGGACCAACCAGCTCCGCACTGAGGTTGCTAACCGCGCTCGTCTTGAACCGATCGATCCCGAGAAGACCTATCCTATCACTCTTGCCAACGGTACGACCGTTCATAACTGGTACGACGACGTAGAGAACGTACAGGTTTCCAACCCGGATGCTCTTTATCCGCGTGCTTCCATCAATGCTGACCCGAACGACAACGACCGTGTTTCCAGCCGTTATGTAGAAGACGCTTCCTACATCCGCTTGAAGAACCTCGTAATCGGTTACACCTTGCCGAAGAAGGCTCTGAAGAAGATCCACTTCGACAACCTCCGCATCTATGCTAACATCCAGAACCTCCTGACCATCACCAAGTACTCGGGCTACGATCCTGAAGTTGGTGCTTCTACTCAGGATGCTACCGGTCTTACCTTCGGTGTAGATAACGGCCGTTACCCGTCGCCGACTACGTACTCCTTCGGTCTTAACCTCGCATTCTAATATAGAAAGGAATTTAATATGAAAAATATATTGAAAATTGCAGCAGCTGCTGTTCTTGCTCTTTCGCTGACGGGATGCGATGACTTCCTCAACCGTCCGACGATTGATAACTACAGTACGGGTAATTTCTATCAGAACGACGATCAGTGTCTGATGGGTGTAAACTACCTCTACAACTCTCCTTGGTATGATTTCCAGCGTGGCTTCCTCTCGGTAGGTGAAGTGCTCTCCGGAAATTTGTACGACAACACCGAGTTCCTCAACTTCACCACCTCCGCTTCCAACGAGTACATGGTGAACATGTCCAAGTCCCTCTGGTCGGAAATCGGCCACTGTGGTACCGTAATCGACAATATCCGTCTTGCTAAGGGCCCGAGCTCTGCTATCAAGAAGCAGACTATTGGCGAGGCACTTACCTGGAAGGCTATGGCTTATTTCTTCCTCGTACGTGCATACGGCGAAGTACCTATCATCCACGACAACGCAAAGACGCTCAACGACGGTAACTACAACGAGCTCTATCGCAACACCAAGGAAAACCTCTACGACTACATTCTCCTCACGCTTGAGACCGCTGAGACTCTTCTCCCGAAGAACGATCATCAGACCGAGCGCCTCGACTACTGGTCGGCTCGTGCTCTCGAAGCTAAGGTATATCTTACCATGGCCGGTGCAAGCGGCTCGCTCAACAAAGCTTATCTCGAGAAGGCTGCCGAAATCGCAAAGGACGTTATCGACAACTCCGGTCGCGAACTCATGGCTAACTACGAGGATCTCTTCAAGGGCGAAAACAATGTCAACAACGAGTGCTTCATCTCTTGGCGCTGGAGCGGCAAGACCAACGATAATGGTGGTTGGACTGCTCAGAACTCGTTCCAGAACGATATCGCCATGGGCGGTTTCGGTCAGTGGGGCGACAACTGGGGCCACTGGAAGGGCATTTCTGTTGACCTTCAGGAGGCTTTCGGTGTGACCGCACTCGATGATCCCCGCACCCGTATTGAGGGTCAGCCGGGCTTCAAGGACTTCGACGCTCGTCGTAAGACCACTTACATGCTCCCGGGCGATCTCTATACCCAGTTCTGGCGTGCTGATGGCGGCTTTGATCCGCTGCGCGTCGTTTATGATGACGATTATAAGAACGCACACTACGGTGGCGAAACCAACTGGGGTGTAGGTACCGGTGCTCACTGCGGTGCAAAGCACATGTATGGCAACAATGCTGACCACGTTGCAATGTTCGGCTATGCTCCTGCACGTAACATGACCTCCGGCGTTCATACTCACCTCCTCCGTCTTGCTGATATCTACCTCATCTATGCTGAGGCTTGCGTACTCGGTGGCGGCAACGTAGGTGATGGTGTAAAGTATCTCAACGATGTTCGTGCTCGTTCTATCAAGAACTATCAGCCGGTATCCACCTACACCTTTGAGGATATCTGGAAAGAGCGTCGCAAAGAATTTGCAATGGAAGGCGACCGTTGGTATGATTTCGTTCGCGTAAGCTACTACGATCCTAATTTCGTTATCAACGAGCTCAAGTATCAGCATCGTGGTACCTACTATGGCTACGACGACTGCTTCAAGGCATATTATGAGAGCATGGTAGCCGCTCCCGGTCAGGTTGCATCTTGGGTTTGGACTAAGGATACCAACCTCGAAGAAGACGGCGTTACTCCGAAGTTCCGCTATCCGATTGCAGGTCAGGACGCAGGTATCGCTTATCCGGAAGCTTACCAGAACAGTGTTTCCGCAGAAACCTTCAAGCTGCCGATCTATGAGGATGACGTAATCTTCAATAAGAACCTTGCTTCCGACGTTGCTCCTGTAAGCATTGACGTTCGTGGTACGTTCTCTTACGACTTCTCTTCTCTTTAATCATTAGCATCACAGAATTATGAAAAATATTTTTAAATCATTCGCTTTTGTGCTGGGCGCTTGCCTGATCGCATTGGGTATGAACTCCTGCGAACAGAACCCCAACGCGTATGAAGTTACGAAGGGTGAGCCGGTGATTAAGTATATCATCACCACCGACGCTGCTGCTTCTGACTCCATCATCTCTGAGGCGTATACTGAAGAAGTAATCTGCGTAGTTGGCGATAACCTCCGTTCGATCAAGAAGGTATTCTTCAACGACCGCGAGGCTATCCTCAGCCCGAGCTTCATCAACAACCACACGTTGATTATCTCCGTTCCCTCGTCTTTGCCCGACGATATTACCAATAAGATCTATTTCCACGCTGAAAACGGCAATATCGTGGAGCATCCGTTCAAGGTAAACGCTCCCGGTCCGAGCATCTCGGGCATCACTTGTGAGTTTATTCCCGCCGGCCAATCTGCAGTGCTCATGGGTAACTACTTTGTAGACAACGCTACCATTCCTTTGCAGGTAATTATGCCTGACGGTCAGTTGGCTCAGATCGACAAGTTCGAGCAGACCAAGATTACCTTCACCGTACCCGAAGGCTGCACCGAACCCGGTCAGATCAAGGTTGTTACCGCTTATGGCGAAGGTAAGTCTACTTTCTGGTTCAATGACGACCGCAATATCGTAGTTGACTTCGACGGCTCTCACGGCGGCAATGCCGATGGTGGCGGCTGGCGTTGGGGCGCTGATCACAAGCACAAGACTGCTGATTGGGAAAGCGTTCCTGCTATCGATGGTGACTTCCTCTTCCTCGCAGGTGACCTTGACGAATACGGCGGCTGGAACGACGGTGGCTTCGAGTTTGATATCTGGGGTGTAAACCTCCTTTCTCAGCCTAAGTTTGCCGCTATGGTTGCAAACAACGATCTGAAGGACCTCTGCCTCAAGTTCGAGGCATATGTTCCGTCTGCTCATCCTTGGGGTGCTGGTGGTCTCCAGTTTATTTGGATGGGTGATGAGACAGCTTCCAATGCTCCTCACTCCAATCCTGCTTATCCGCGTGGCATGTGGCGTCCGTGGGCAGATGAGAATCCGTATTCTACCGGCGATCAGTGGATTACTGTTACTATCCCGATGACGGAGTTCTGCTATGATCAGAAGTACCACAAGATTACTACGTTGGAGGATGTATCTCTCCTTAACGGTCTTACCATCTTCGTTCTTGAAGGCTACGATAATGACATCGAAAAAGGTCTTGGCAAGAAGAGTTCTCCTTGGATTGCTCTCGATAATATCCGTATCGTTCCGATTAAATAATCGCATAAAATTCGTATGAATATGAAGTTTAACAAAATAATGATGGCAGGTTTGGCACTTTGTGCCGGCCTCGCCTTCACGTCCTGCCAGAATGAGCCGCTCGATCCGAACCCGATGGCTGGCTCCGACGTGAAAATCGCTTCCTTCGGTCCGTCGATGCTCCAGCGCATGGATACCATGCAGATCTTTGGTGTAAAGCTCGACAAGGCTAGCAAGGTAATTTTCCAGGCTGCAGAGGTAGAAAGAGCAGCTTTCACTTACGCTTCTGCTGAGGAAATCGACGTTGTTATCCCCGATGACGCTCGTCCGGGCAAGATCGGTCTCCTCGTTGGTTCCGATACTGTTTGGTCGAAGACCCCGATGGTATTCTCCGAACCAATCACTATCGACGCTGTTACTCCGGCTGAGAAGATTGTTCCGGGTAGCCAGATTACCATTAAGGGTGATTATGTTTACAACATCGCTTCCGTAACCTTCGAGGTTGGTCAGCTCGTTAATGCTGTCGACTTCGTTAAGTGCGAGCGTCGCGAACTTGTAATCAATGTCCCGATGGGTGCTGTTGCCGGTACCGCAGTCTTCACCGATGGTGCTGATTGGGTTGAGAAGATCGACCTCGACATTGTAGGTGCTACCTATGAGTCTATCTCCGCTACCTCTACCGACTTCGGTCAGGAACTTACCATCACCGGTACGTACCTCCAGCTCGTTGAGAAGGTTATCTTCGGCGGTAATGTACAGGCTGAGGACTTCGTTGTAGCTGCTGATGGCAAGTCCATCAAGGTTAATGTTCCGGCTGATGCTACTCCGGGTGCTATCACCCTCGCTCAGTATTCGCTTGTTAACCTTACTACCGACGAAATCGAACTTCCGGTGATCGCAGTTGAGGACGTTAATCCGAAGACTGATCTCCAGGCTGGTATGACCGTTACCGTTACCGGTACGTTGCTTGACCGCGTAAAGTCTATCACCACCGGTGGTAATAAGGTGGTTACCGACTTCAACGTAAATGCAGCCGGCACTGAGATCACTTTTATTGCTCCGGAAGGCATGTCCGACGGCAAGATTATTCTCACTCAGAACGCTAACCTCTCCGCTGAGACCGTTCTCGTCAAGATGCGTAAGATGGGCAACCTCTTCTACACTGTAGCTGATGGTGGCTTCTATGTAGCTGACGACTGGAGCACCTGGTTCCAGGTTGCTTACAACAACGAGATTCAGCAGCTCTGGAAAGAAACCATTACTGAGCCGGGTAAGTTGTCTGTAAACATGGAACTCCATGAAGGCGCAGACTACTATCAGATTCAGTGGCAGAAGGTTTTGAACGAATGGAGTTACATGGGCCAGGTTGATCTGGCTGCAGGTCAGACGACCGCTATGTTCGAAGTAACGGATGAGATTGTTGATCAGATTCAGAATGGCAATGGTATCGTCTTCGGCGGCCATGGTATTACTATTATTTCCTTCGAGTGGGAGTCTTCTTCGGCTCCGGTTGCTCTCTGGGAAGGCGATGCTGAAGTAAACTGGAACAATGCTGTCACCATTCCTCTTGCTGACATTACCGCTAATTTGGGCAAGACTCTCTACATTACCTACAATGTAGTTGAGGCTGACTACCACATGATCCGTATCATCAACCAGGACTGGTCGTTCAACCCCGACGGTGTTGAAGGTTACAACTGGAACTTCGGTGAAGATGGTGTAATCGAGAAGGTAATCGACCAGGCTCTCGTTGACGCTATGGCCGGCCTTGATTTCAACCTTACCGGTTTCGGTTGCCACGTTACCAAGGTTGCTGTTAAGTAAATTCTCTATCTGAAAAGATAAATTGCTGAGCCGGGGATCTTCCCGTGGGGTAGGTCCCCGGCTTTCCTTTTTCAGGGCTTGTGCGGATTGGTTTTCGCCAGGCTCACTCCTTAAAGATATATAATTATTCCAAAAATGAAACTCTCTCGTATACTTCTCCCGTTGATGGCTTTTGCGTTCATCTTCGCTTCTTGTAAACCCGAAGAAGAACCCGAAAAAGGCCTCCAGGAAACCATTACCCTTCGCTCTGCATCTGTGCAGGAGGGTGCAGTTGTCAGCGCTACGCTCGATGTCATTACTCTTGAATACAACAAGGTGGTTACTGTGGCTGCCGATGCCAATATCACCCTCAACGGAAAGAAACTCACTGCTACGAAGAACCCCGGTACGGCTATGAAAGTGGACGTTGCCGTATCGCTTGAAGCAGAAACCGACTACACCCTTTCCGTTCCTGCCGGCGCTATCCTCTTGAAAGACGATGCCAACCAGACCGCCAAGGCGTTCACGCTGCATTTCACCACGAAGCGTGGCTCTTCCGGCACCGACGAGATCTCTGTCAACAATCTCATTGGCGCTCTCGGCTTCGGCTGGAACCTCGGCAACCATTTCGACTCTTTCGATGAAGGCAATGCTGCGGCCAACTATAAGATTACATGGAACCCCTCTTGCCCCTATTGGGATGGCGTCAAGCCTACTGCCAGACTCTACGAGAGCCTTGCTGAGAATGGCATCAAGACCGTTCGTATGTGCGTCACCTGGGGCCCCTATCAGAACATGACCGATGGCAACTTCACCATCGAAGAGGCATATATCAACGAAGTGGCTCAAAACGTACGTTGGGCGCTCGACAACGGCCTTTATGTCCTCCTCAATATGCACCACGACGAGTATTGGCAGGACATCGTTTCGGCTTCTAAGTCTGGCGAAACGGACGCTCAAATCCGCGATCGCATCGCTAAGTCGTGGACCAATATCGCTACCTATTTCAAGGACTACGATCAGCACCTCCTCTACGAGACTTTCAATGAGCTTCATGATGAGAAATGGGGTTGGGCTTCCGGCTACAACTACAGCTCCATCTATCGACTCATGGACCAGTGGAACCAGGTGGCAGTAGATGCTATCCGTGCTACCGGTGGCAACAACGCTACCCGCTGGATCGGTGTCCCGGGCTTCTGTGCATCGCCCGACTTCACCGCCGGCCCGAAGAACAAAATCACCCTGCCCAACGACCCCGCTAACCACATCATGGTGGCCGTTCACTCGTATGCTCCGTTCAATTTCTGTACGGAAGGTACAGTGCAGAAATGGGGCCATACCTTCACCGGCAACGACAACAACGAGAACGAGATCAAGGAGATCTTCCGCAAGCTTCGCACGGAGTTCATCGACAAGGGTATTCCTTGCTACATGGGTGAATTCGGCTGCGAAACACGTCTCGACCCGGCCGATGAGCCCTACCGCGCTTATTTCATGGAGTATTTCTGCCGTACCGCATATTTCGCTGGCATTCCTGTAATGCTTTGGGATAACAACAACAATAACCAGGGTACCGGTGGCGGTGGCGAATGCTTCTGGTACATCAATCACCTTGACGGCACGGTCAACACCCCCGAACTTCTCCGCACCATGGTCAATGCTGCCACTTCCGACTTCACTTCTTACACCATTGAGTCGATCTACAACAACGCCCCGAAATAATTTCCCGGAGCCTCTGACAATCCTCTCTGACTCCCGATGCTGCAGGAATGTAGGATTGCATAATTGCATAAAATTTCCTGTGCTTTGTCCTACGGACTTCGAAGGGACTTTCATGGGACTTCCATGCGACTTTCTCCCCTCGAAAACCTTGCATAAAATGGCTGTATATACAGTCTGTAAACTGCATAAATAAAACTCAACACTATAATGGCGAATAAAGAGTACGGACATTTCGACGACCTCAATCGCGAATACGTCATCACGAATCCCGCAACACCCTTCCCTTGGATCAACTACCTCGGCAATGAAGACTTCTTCGGTCTGATTTCCAATACTGCCGGTGGTTATGATTTTTATAAAGATGCAAAGTTCCGCCGCATCACCCGTTATCGTTACAACGGTGTCCCTATGGACAATGGCGGCCGATATTTCTACATCAACGACAACGGTTGTGTGTGGAATCCCGGTTGGAAGCCATGTAAGACGCCGCTCGATTTCTACGAGTGCCGTCACGGCATGAACTATACCCGCATCACGGGTGCAAAGAACGGCATTGAGGCGTCTGTACTGTTCTTTGTTCCGCTCAAGACTTGGGCTGAAGTACAGAAGCTGACGCTCAGAAACACAACCGCCGAGAAGAAGACCGTCAAGCTCTTCTCTCTCGCGGAGTGGTGCCTCTGGAATGCCGCTACCGATATGGAAAACTTCCAGCGCAACTGGTCGACCGGCGAAGTGGAAATCGATGGTGCTACCATCTATCACAAGACCGAATACAAGGAGCGCCGCAACCACTATGCGTATTATACCGTAACCAACGCCAAGATCAACGGTTACGATACCGACCGCGAATCGTTCGTCGGGCTCTACAACGAGTTCGCCGATCCCCAGTGTGTTATGGCCGGCAAACCCGCCAATTCTCTCGCACACGGCTGGAGTCCCATCGCTTCCCACTACGTGGAAGTGACCCTCGAGCCGGGCGAATCCAAAGACTATATTTTCCTTCTCGGATATGTAGAAAACGAGCAGGATGAGAAGTTCTGCGCTGAAGACCTGAAGCGCAAGCAGAGCGGTGAACTCGTCACCTCGCAGGCTTCCGACGTTACGTTTGTCAACAAAGCCAAGGCTGAGGCTTGCATCGCGCGCTTCTCTACCGTGGAAGCTGTGGATGCTGCATTCGAAGAGCTCCGTCTCATGTGGGACGAGCTCCTCGATAAGTTTGT
>JAGHUE010000188.1 GCA_018064985.1 Candidatus Colicola faecequi
CTTCCAGGTTGACCGTATAGATATGTACGCATGCGTGCCAGCAACCGGTAAAGGCGAGGCGGCGGTTGTTGAGCCACATGAACTCCTCCACGCTCGACTCAAAGTCTTTGCTGACGAACGTCTTCTCGCCGGATGCGAGGTCGAGCACCATCAGCCGGTTCTGGTCGGATTCGTAGCCGTCGTGCTCCATCGACTGCCAGGCGAGCTTCGTGCCGTCGGGCGAGAACTGCGGATTGATGTCGTAGCCCATCATGCCTTCGGTCAGATTTTCCGTGGTGCGGCTTTCCAGGTCGTAGAGATAGATGTAGGAGTTGGTGCTGACGGCATAATCAAGACCGGTTTTCTTGCGGCAGGTGTAGGCTATCTGCTTCGAATCAGGCGACCATGCCAGCTGCTCTATTCCTCCAAACGGCTTCATCGGGCACTCGAAGGGCTCGCCTTCGAGCAGATCAAACACGTTCGCAATCTGTTTGCCGTCGAAATCGGCTATGAACGGGTGGGGAGCCGTTTCGGTCCATTCGTCCCAGTGCTTATACATCAGGTCGTCGTGGAAATGGCCGCTGGCCTTGTCCAGATCGGGATATACGTCGACGGTCTGCTCCACGGTCTTCACCTGGCTCACGAAGAGGAGTTTTTCTCCGGAGGGACTGAACTGATAATCGTCGATGCCGCCCTCATAGTCGGTGAGCTGCACGGCTTTGCCGGCTTTCACGTTGTCGCCTTCTCCCTTGAGTTCCATCTGCCATACCTGTGCGCTTCCCGATTCGGTGGAGATATAGCTGATTTTCCGGTCGGTCATCCATTTGGCCGTACCCTGATATTTGTTGTCGAAAGTAAGCTGAACGGGCGTCTTGCTGCCTTTTGCCAGGAAGAAGAGTTCCGAGTTGGATTTGTTTTCCTTGACGCTGTAGTAGGTTACGCTGTAGATCACGTTGCCCGTCTCGGGATGGATGTCGGCGCTGCCGATACGTCCCATAGCCCAAAGGGCTTCGGGGGTGAGATAATCGTCGCCGTAAGCCGATTTTGGGATGTCTGCCCATTGGGTCTTACCGATCAGCGCGTCGGTTGCTCCGCTCTGCTGCCCGGTCTTGCTGCCGGTGGTGCAGGCGGTTGCCGCTAATGCAATAGCTGCCATAACAAGAGTTTTTTTCATTATATTGAATGTTTTGATTATTCAGTCCGGAGATACGGATATTTTTTCAGGAGTGCCTCCCGCTTTTGCTGCAGCGCCTCTGCAAACTGCTGATATTGAGCGCTATCTGGGTGGAGCGGCCTGTGTGCTCCGGCCCGGAAGAAGTCTTCGCATTCTTTGGCCGACGCGAGGGCTGAAGCCGAAAAGCGGCTGCCGGTGAAGCGCTCCCAGATATATTGCTCTGCCAATGCCGAGGGGTGGAGCATGTCGTCCGCATAGAAGCGGTAGTCGCGCAGCTCGTCGTTCATTATCTCGTAAGAAGGGAAGTAGTCCAGCTCCGGAAAATCCTGCCGGAGCATGTCGGTGGCCAGTAGGAGCGTCGCTTTCGAGAGCTGATTCTCGTGCAGTCCGTCCTTGATGTGCCGGATGGGTGATACGGTAAAGATGAAGCGCTTGTCGCGGAGGTCGGCTCGGCCGATGAGCTGCCTGTAGCGGATTGCTATCTCTTCCGGGCTGAGCCGCCGGCGGGTGAAGCGGTCGGCCGGGAGCTTATGGCAGTTGCCCGCCACGTTTCCTTCGAATTCGTAGATCCATGCCGTTCCCCATGTGATGATGATGATATCTGCTTCGCGGAGCGCCCGTTCGCCTTCGCGGAGACTGCTGTTGATGCGCTCGAGGCACGTGGCCTTGTCGGCTGCCGAGAACGCGCCATGGTGCATCATCGAGTGATACATGCCTCCGTACTGGATCAGTTCGTCTTCTCCGAACGGTTTGCCTTCCAGCAGCCTGTCGATGCACGCAGCGATGCTCAGCGGGTTGTACATCACCCCGAACGGATTGCTCGCTGTGCGTATACCGCTGCGCTTCATCCGCTCGGCCATGTTTTCCGCAAAGCAACTCCCGATCATGAATACCCGGTCGGAGTGTTCGATGGGGCGGGCCGGTTTGGCAATATGTACTTCCGTTTTCAGATTCATTATTCGAAATGCATTACTTTAGCGGGCGATATCTTGCTCACGATGGCCGACGGGCCGAGCACTACGAGCATCGAAAGCGCCAGCGTACCGAGGTTGAGCAGCAGCCAGGAGAGGGGAGAAAGGGCAATGGGCACGTAGCTAACGTAGTAAGTCTGCGGGTCGAGCGGCACGATATGGAAAAAATACTGTACGAGGCAGAACCCGACGCCGGCCAGGTTGCCCCACAGCATACCTTTCCCGATGAGGAAAAGGGCTTCGTAGAGGAAGGTCTTTCTGAGGAAGCGGTTCGTTGCGCCCAATGCTTTCATCAGGCCTATCAGCTGGATGCTGTCGAGGATGAGGATGATGAGGCCCGAGATGATGCACAGGCCCGAAACGCACAGCATCAGGATGATGATGATCACCACGTTCATATCCAGCAGGCGGAGCCACGAGAAGATGGCCGAGTTGAGTTCTTCCACCGTCTGGGTGTAGAGGAAATGGCCGTCAGCATCGGGCCTGTTGGCCG
Source organism: Candidatus Colicola faecequi (assembly GCA_018064985.1). Classification (GTDB taxonomy): domain Bacteria; phylum Bacteroidota; class Bacteroidia; order Bacteroidales; family Paludibacteraceae; genus Colicola; species Colicola faecequi. The sequence goes on from JAGHUE010000188.1 coordinate 2,618, forward strand.
TCAGGTCGTATATCATGTCGGCCGCTTCGTAGAGCTTGCCGAAGTCGTTGAGTGTGATCTCAATACCCGATACCTCGTCGCCCTCCCATTCCGAAAGGCGCTGTATCTCCTGCAGATTGCCGATGATGAAGAGGTTGTCGTAGTCGGAGAAACGCGTATCGTAGAGTCCGCTCACGGTGTAGCGTCGGGCGCGGACGTTCTGGTCGATGAAATAGCAGTAGAAGCGGTCGCCCGGTTGCAGCTTGAGCTGACGGCTCAGCGTGCGGGAAATGAGCACCTCGTTCTGCTCCTCCGGCAAGCGGCCTTCTACCAGGTTGTCGCGGAAGAATCCGTCAGCCCTGCTGCTTCCGCGGCCTTTGAGCACGATACCCTGAAAAGCGTCGTCGGTCTTGATGATGCCGGGTTTGGTGCAGAACGTAGTGGCTTCTTTCACGTAGGGCACCGTGCGCAAAACCTCCAGCAGCGAGTCGTTGCCGCAGATGGGCTGCATCTGGTAGGTGTTGTTGTTGTCGAAGTTCACCACCTGTATGTGGCTGCCGAAACCGATGATCTTGTTCCTCACTTCGCGCTTGAAACCTATGGCGATGGCAATCGTACAGAGCATCACCACCATGCCGATGGCGATACCCGCTACCGCTACCTTCACCGCCGGACGTGACATCTTCCGGCCGCGTGTTCCTTCCGAGAAGTAGAGGCGTTGTGCTATGAAATAAGGTGTGTTCAATGCTTCAGAAATCCTGTTTTATGCGCCAGTGGATAATAGACGAACGTGCAGAGCGTTCCCAGTGTGCTTACCAGCACGAACTGGCCGGCGGGGCAAAGACCGAGCCACGCGCTCAGTGCCCAGCAGCCCACTATAAGCAGGTTGGTGAGGATGATGAGTCCCGTGGTCTGCAGATGGCTGAATCCGTATTCTATATAGAGGTGGTGCAGGTGTGTCTTGTCGGGATGGAAAGGCGAGCGCCCTTTGGCCAGACGGCTGCACATCACGCGCAAGGTGTCGAAGATAGGAATGCAGAGCACGGCCAGCGAGAAAGCGCCCAGGCTGATGTTCTCGTGTGCCAGCTGTGCGGCCGGTGCCTGGCTGTCGGTAGTGCAGAACACGCAGTAAGCCAGCAGCAGACCGAGCATCATAGTGCCGCCGTCGCCGATGTACATCTTACCCCGGCGGATGAGCGCATTGTGGCAGAAGAACGGGATGAGTGCCGCTGCCGCAATGAAGCAGATGGCCGCCATCTTCACGTCGGAGCAGAGGAGGAAAAGGCCGCCGAAGAGGCAGAACGCCACTGTGCAGAAGCCCGACGAATAGCCGTCGATACCGTCTATGAGGTTGATTGAGTTGAGAATGCCCACGCCGGCGAAGATGGAGAACGGTACGGCCGTGTATATAGAGATGCGCGGCAAGCCGAAGAGGCCCTGGAGCATGTCTATCGTGTGGTGCGAGAATCCTATGAGGGCGCCCATGATGCCTATCTCCAGGAGGAAACGCAATACGGCCGAGAGGCCGCGGATATCGTCGGTGACGCCAATGGCCGTAATCAGAAGCAGGCTCAGGAGCAGGGGCCAGTCTTGCGGCAAGCCGAGCACGTGTTGCGCCAGCATTATCATCGGCAGCAGCGCGGCAGCTACGGCCGTTCCGCCCAATACGGGCACGGGTTCACGCTGCAGCTTGCGTGCGTCGGGGTTGTCCAGAATATGGTAGCGGAGGGCGGTGCGGAGTGCCACGGGATAGGCGGCCCACGTGAGAGCGAAAGCCCCCGCGGAGAAAAGTGCTATATGTGTGAGTTCGTTCATTGAGCTTGTTTGAGTTCGCGGATAATCACGCTCGGCCATTTCCAGTTCTGGTAGGCCAGTTGCGCTAAGCCCGGCGCCAGGATCAGTCCCCATACGCCGAGGCCGAGTCCCTTCACGAAGAGCAGCAGCAGACCGATGGTAGCGGCACCGCTCAGGAGCGAGGGAATGAAAAACGGTATCTTGTTGTCGGCCATGATGAATCCGGCCGAAACGGAGTGGTTGTGCTCCAGGAAAGTGATCACCAGCAGCACGAGGAGCATCTCTTCGGGAATGAAGTGCGTGTTGCTGTGAATGAGGTCGAGGGCCATGTTGCCCCAGAGCATCCAGCATGTGCCGCCCAGGAGGAAGATGCCCGCCAGGCTGAGGATGCTTATTTTATAATAGCGCCCGAGCCGTTTCATGTCGTGCTCTGCGCGGCATTGCGCCAGTTTGGGTGTGTACGACTGATAGAATACCTCGCCGCAGCGCACCAGGATGTCCATCACTTTTACGGTCAGTCCGTAGCTTGCCGCAACAGCCAGCGGCAGCATCGCTCCGCTCAGCAATACGGCCGATTTCGTTACGAGAAAACCGCCCAATCCCGTCAGCCCCACCTTGATGGCGTTCGGACTGATGGCCTGCAGCACCTCGCCCGTAGTTTGCGAACGGCTTTCCTGCGCTTGCGCGAGTTCCCGTCGCAGCTCTTTCGTGAAGAACACCCGGTAGGTGAGCCATCGCCTTACGAGGGTCGACACCAATTGCGCACCCGTCACGGCTGCCAGTCCGCCGCCCGCATAGAGGAGAACGATGGCCAGGCAGATATATACCGTCTGTCCAAGGATCATGATCTGCTGACTGCGCTTGATGTAGCCTTTGCCGGTGAGCAGGGCATCGTAGTAGAACGTGTAGAGGTTGTAGCAGTTGATTCCGATCAGCAGTACCCATGCCGTGAGCGCCTCCTGCCGGTTGCCTTCATATGCCCGGAGCACATAGAGGATATATGCCGTACCGGCCGTAGCCAGCAGGGCCATTACCGCCAGGGCAACCCACCGGTAGAACCGGCGCATGGCCGAGAGGGTGGAGCGGAGCAACCCGTAGTCCACCTCGCTGCCGGCTTCCACCTGCTCTACGCCCTCGCGCTGCCGCGAACGCCCCCCGCTGAAGATGTAGCTTACCGTTCGCGCGAACGACGGCCGGAAACCGAAGTCGAGCAGCAGCACCAGGTCGGTTATCGTGAGGAAAATCATATAGAGCCCCACCGTCTCGTCCGTCATCTTGTTGAGGATGAACGGCAACAGAAAGACGCCCGCACCTACCGTAAATACGGCAGATGCGTAGCTCCAGAGGATGTCTTTCCGTCCGATGTGCTCTATGTGTTGGCTCATTTACTGTCGTTTCAGTTCGTCTATCACTTTCAGCAGATACTGCCCGTACTGGTTCTTGAGCATCGGCTGCGCAATCTCGCGCATGCGCTCCTCGTTGATCCAGCCCTTGCGGTAGGCGATGCCTTCCAGGCAGGCTATCTTCAGGCCCTGACGCTTCTCTATCACCTCTACGAAAGTGGAGGCTTCGGAGAGCGAGTCGTGCGTACCGGTATCGAGCCATGCGAAGCCGCGGCCGAGCGTCTGCACTTTCAGTTCGCCGTCCTGCAGGAAGCGCTGGTTGACCGTGGTGATCTCCAGTTCGCCGCGTGCCGAAGGCTTGATGTGCTTGGCCACGTCCACTACCTTGTTCGGGTAGAAATACAGGCCTACCACCGCGTAGTTCGATTTCGGCTCTTTGGGTTTCTCTTCTATCGAGAGACAGTTGCCCTGCTTGTCGAATTCGGCCACCGTAGCGTTCCGGGTCGTTCACCCAGTAGCCGAACACGGTGGCTTTCTTGTCCTCCTCGGCGGTACGTACCGCTTCGCGGAGCATGCCGGTGAAGCCGGCGCCGTGGAAGATGTTGTCGCCCAATACGAGGCAGGCCGAGTCGTTGCCGATAAACTCCTCACCGATGATGAATGCCTGTGCCAGACCGTCGGGCGAGGGTTGCTCTGCATAGGAGAAGTTCACTCCGTAGTCGGAGCCGTCGCCCAGAAGGCGCCGGAATCCCGGCAGGTCCTGCGGGGTGGAGATGATCAGGATATCGCGGATGCCGGCCAGCATCAGTACGGATATCGGGTAATAAACCATAGGTTTGTCGTAGATGGGGAGCAACTGCTTGCTCACGCCTTTGGTGATGGGGTAGAGACGTGTGCCGCTACCGCCTGCTAATACGATGCCTTTCATGTTGTGCTAAAATTTTTAGAGTCGTGCGTCTACGTATTCGCGGTCTACAAAACCCTTTACGTCGAACACTACGGCGCCCTGGTCGTGGTATTTCTTGAAGTCGAAGGTCATGAACTGGTTGTGGCTCACGCAAGCGATGATGGCGCTGTAGTTCTTCTCGGGGTCAACGGCCGGGCAGAGCTCTTTGCCGTATTCGTGCTTCAC
>JAGHUE010000078.1 GCA_018064985.1 Candidatus Colicola faecequi
GCCGTGATACGGATAGCGGCAGGGTATCACCTCCTCGCCGCGGGTGTTGATGAAGCCCACCATGCCGTCTTTTACCACGCCTGCCAGCCCTTCGGAGAAGATCCATGCGTGCTTATACTGAGCCGGTACTGTCACTTCGCCCGTGTGAATATTGAAGTAGCCGCGAAGCTTATCTTTCGAAAACACGGCCAGCGAGTCGCGTCCTTCCTGTATCCACTCTACTTCAATGCTGCGGATGAGGGTCTTGCCTGTGTGTGAATTGAAGATAGATGTCTTGCCTCCGTAGGTCACTTCGCTGATGTTGTCAGTCAGTTCGCGCTCGTATTGCTGCTTGTGCCGGTAGTCGTAGAGGCTGTAGCCGGCGTAGCCGATGCCTGCGAGAAAAGCCAGCTCTGCCACGATCATCAGGCAGTGCATCATTTTGCGTCCGAGAAGGCGTTCGAAAAAATCTTTTGTTGTCATTAGGATTGAGTGTTATTGGTTGTCGGTTCTATTGTCAGGCTCTGTGCTGCATGCCCCAGGCAGTCGCAGAAACATACGTTTTCTGCCCGCATGAGCTCGGGCACCTGCGTATGGCCCACTATCTGGAGGCAGTCGGGCAAAGCATTGTGCTCGAGGAGCGTTTCCGGACGGACCCACACCGGCGAAGCGGTCGGACTCGTACCCGAATAATCGCCTTTTTCAAAGCTGAAACCCGCCGTAAGTTTCTCCAGCTGCAGATCGCCCGAGAGCATGCTGTTGAGTCCGTCGGCTATTGCCTGAGGCGACTTCAGATGCTCCATGCCGGCCAAACGGAGCCATTTGTCGGGCACTCCAGCATGCGTCACCAGTGCCCGGTCTCCGATGGCGTAAGCCAACTGAAAATCAGCCAGATGCTCCTTGAAATACAGGTTGTACATCATAGCGCACATGCTGTTGTATCTCGAGCTGTGTTCCTGCCAGATGTAATGCAGGTCGTGGTTGCCCAGTAGCAGTACCGTTTCCGGATGCTCGCGTTTGAAGCGCATGATATCGTGCAGGTTTCCCCACTCTTCTGCAATGAGTTGCTGACCCTCTTCCGGATACGGATCGAGGTAGTCGCCCAGGAAGATATTGATGGCGTCGGGCTTCACGAGCTCACGCCATCTTTTTCTTCCGTGTATATCGCCTATGATATTGTATTTCATACAGTTATCGTTTTCTTTCAGAACCCTATTTTTCTGCCGTTGTTTCTCGAGAGTTTCTCCGCGTTGCAATCCATCAGCAGCTGCTCGTAGTTGAGAGCAGTCGTGCCGCTGAACACCTGCTGGATAATCTGCTTGCGGCTGATGTTCTGTATCTGTCCGCCCGAGAAATCGAAGCGCTCGGCCAGTTCCCCGGCCTGCTCGTCTGTCAGACCGCTCACCATATCCTGCCAGATGTGCTTGCGGGCCTCCGCGTTCGGACGGCTGAACTCAATCTTGTAGAGAAAACGTCGCTCAAACGCCTTGTCGAGTGTCGAGGTGAGGTTGGTGGTGCATATCATGATGCCCTCCAGCTTCTCCATCTCCTGCAGGATGATGTTCTGCAGCGCGTTCTCCATCTTGTCTACGGAACGGGGCGTGTTCTCCATTCGGTTGCCAAAGATAGCGTCCGCCTCGTTGAAAAACAGGATGGGCGCCGTCTTGCAGGTCATTACGGCTCTGCGGTAGTTGTCGAACACGGCCTTCACGCGCTTCTCGCTCTCGCCTACGAATTTATCTCTCAGTTGCGATACATCCACCTGCATCAGGTCCCTACCCGTTCGGATGGCCAACTGCTGCACCAGCTCGGTCTTGCCCGTGCCGGGCGTTCCGTAGAAGAGGCAGCAGAAACCTTTCGGCAGGCCCTTCTGCGACAGCATATCGCGCACCTCACAGAAGCGCTCCTCCGAAAGCAGTTCGCCCAATCTGTCCACCTGCTGCTGCATCGCTTCCGAGAAGAAAAGTTTTCTGGGCTTCAGCTCCTTGTAAGAGGTCAGAAGGCCCGATGTCTGTGTGTCATCGCGGAGCACCACCTGCACGTCATCCTCGTCCTCAAGCATTTCGGTCAGGGCTTTTCGGCTCAGCACCCAGCTGTCGGCCTTCGCGAAACCTTCCTCTGCGTAAGGCTCGAGATACCCTTTCTTCACAAGCACGTAGGTGCCTTGCTGAATCTGACGCACTACTCGGCGGACATCGTTCGGACGAAGCGCCTGTTCCAGGTCGCGGCCGTTCACAAAGTCATCTTCCGCACCGCCCAAGGTGCTCAGCATCAGGAGCATCACCCAGCGGTCTAAGTTGTTGAGATTCAGCTTATCAAGATTTCTCACCACCGGCAGATGCGTATTGATTCTGAAGAGTCGGCCTACGGCCTTGCAGATGGAGCCGTCGCTGTCGTGGCGCATACCGGCCTTCACGTTTCGGTTCACTTCCTGCAGAAACTCCAGGTTGCCCTCGCAGCGGAGGCTCTCCAGACCGAACGACTTGTTGTTGATGAACGCCTTGCGGGCCTCTTTCGAAATACACCAGGCGCTGTCAAACGGTCCGGTCTTGCCCAGCAGTCCATTATCCTCCAGCTCCTCGAGTTCCACTTCCAGACCTAGCGAAAAGATAGCACTCATATCCATCATCTTGGCTATCTCGTCCAGCGAGAAACCGTTGCTATTGTTGCAGGCGTAAGCAAACATACAGGCCGAAAGGAGTTGCACCTGTCTTTTGCCGAGGTTGAGGCGCTGCTGCAGATATTGGCAGGCTTCCGAATCGCTCTGGTCAATCAGGCCTTCTGCACTGTCGTCGCATACGCTGCGCGAGAGGTTACGCGTGATGTATTCCATCGCGCTGAGGATGGTTGCGTTCTCGGCCGAGAAGCCGGATGTTTTCTTGCGGGTGCGTTTCTTGGGGGCTTCCATAGTGTCGGTAGCAGTTTTCTTTGTGCGGGTTCGTGTTCTGTTTGTCATAGTCGTATCTGTTTTTAGTTCTTAGTTCTTTGTTCTTTGTCCTTCAGCGCAGCGGTCTTTTGTCCTTTGTTAACGTTGCCGTTATCGCCCGCTACGCCCCCCCTTGTCTCTATGAGATGAAGGGCCTGCGCCATATTTAGCGGCCCGGGATGGCGCCCGGTGGTCGCCATAGAGCTCCTTTCGGTCGGGGGATAAG
>JAGHUE010000018.1 GCA_018064985.1 Candidatus Colicola faecequi
AATACAACTGATCAATCATATGATGCAAATAAGCGAACTCAGTGCATATACCCCGGAAGCCTATGAGCAACTGTGCGCACTCATGCGGCAGCTTACCGACGAATACGTCCTTACGGAAGAGGCGCTCCGCGCCGTCGTCGACGACTCCAATGCGCACCTCTACGTGATGTGCGATCAGCAAACAATCATCGGATGCGCTACGCTGTGCGTCTTCCATTCCCCCACGGGCAGGAAAGCCACGGTGGAGGATGTGGTGGTGTCGGCCGATTATCGCGGTCAGCATCTGGGCGAGCAGCTGATGAACCACCTGCTCTCGCAGGCCCGGCTGCTGGAGCCCATCGAGCTCCATCTCACCAGCCGGCCGAAGCGCGTAGCCGCCAACCTGCTCTATCAGAAGCTCGGCTTCGCCCAGAAGCAGACCAACTTCTACGTGATGCAGCTCCGCTAGCTGATTTTCCGATTGTTATCGGGAGACCGAAGTTTTTTCCCGTCCCGCCCGCCTATTCACCAAGAGGGCTGTAAACAAACAATAATCGCCGCAGGAATGCGGCGATTACTGAATATATGCTCCGCATAAATGCGGCGATTAGCACTTTACTTCGTGATACTCTTTGTTTCGAGAGGGAACGTAAAATACGTATCGGGGACAGGTTCGTTCGACAGCGTGAAATGCCACCACTCGAAGTCATATGGCTTGAAGCCGTGACGGACCATCGCCTCGCGCAGGATCATACGGTTATGGTACTGCTCCTCGTTCAGCGGCTGACGAGCACCGATTTCCTGACCGGGCAGCACGGTAGGATGAGAAGCCAGGCCGAAATAGTCGAACCAGCAGCCCATATCCACATCTCGCTGCAGACGGATGTCATACAGCGTCAGATCGACCGTCGATCCGCGCGTATGACTGCTCCGACGGGCCACATACTCCTCGGGCACAAGTATCGATTTCTCCACCTCGGGATAGAAATACGGTTTCATTCGCACATCGGCGGTGTCTTCCGCCCATTGCATGAAGTAATCCACCGCACACTGCGGACGGTAGCAGTCGTATATCTTGAGCACATAGCCCTCAGCACGCAGTTCGTCGCTCACCATCCGCAGCGAGTCGGCTGCCTGACGGGTGAGGATGGCGATAGGCTCATTGTAACCGGGGATGCGGTCGCCAATGAAATTGAACGTACTGTAGTAGCGGATCTCCAGAATGGCATCGGGAATCAGGTCGCCCACCAGCACAAAAGCCGACGAGTCTTCTTCGGGAGAAAGCGTTTTCTCCTTGGTGCACGCACCGAGCAGCATCATCGCTCCCAGTGCCACTGTCAGAATCTTTTTCATATATTTCATCGTAATACGTTATTTCGGCATTGCCTTCAGTCCGGCTTCCGTCATCCGGCCGAGTATATCGTGCTCTGCCAACATTTAATTAACCCTTCTTCCGCTCGGTTTTCTTTGTTTTCTTGGTTTTTGTTAATTCCAATCCCTTGCCCTTTTAGCGTTAGGGTTAGGGTTACTTGTTCGCCTCGGTGTATTGCTCGTCCGTGACAGGTTCGAGCCACTCGTTGCTCTCCGGATCGGCTACGTGCACGTGGCTCGCCAGGTGCTGAAACCACGAATCCTTCGTAGCTCCATGCCAATGCTTCACGCCTTCGGGGATGTCGATGATATCGCCTGCATGCAAGCGAATAGCCGGTTTGCCCCATTCCTGATAGAGACCTTCACCACTCACGCAAATCAGTATCTGACGTGCGCCATGATGCACATGCCAGTTGTTGCGGCAACCGGGTTCAAAGGTGACGTTGGCATAACTCTGGATGGTCTTTTCACCCTCCGCGAGGTTCTTGGGCTGGATAGGAGCGAGGAAACTATGCCCCGTAAAATACTGCGCATAGGCGTCGTTCGGATTACCCTTCGACCAAGCGCTATTGAGCGATTGAGCGGATATAGTTGTTGCCATAGCAAAAGCAAATAAAATGGTTGATAGAAAATGTTTCATTATTGTGCTTGAATTCATTA
>JAGHUE010000049.1 GCA_018064985.1 Candidatus Colicola faecequi
TCCCGATGATCGATGCAGCCAAGCGCGCCAGTGCAGACAAAGTGATTGCCGTTATCCCCTACTTCGGTTGGGCACGTCAGGATCGCAAAGACAAGCCGCGCGTGAGCATCGGTGCTAAGCTTTGCGCAACCATGATTGAGGCAGCAGGTGCAGACCGCGTGATCACCCTCGACCTCCATGCCGACCAGATTCAGGGCTTCTTCGACATCCCGGTTGACCACCTCTTCGCAAGCAACGTATTCGCCGAATACATCGCTTCGCTCAAGCTCGACGACCTCGTTGTCGCTTCGCCCGACGAAGGCGGCACCAAGCGCTCGCTCAAGCTCTGCAAGAACCTCCAGAAGATTCTCAAGACCGAAGTGCCGATGGTGATCTGCTACAAGCAGCGCCTCAAGGCCAATATGGTAAGCGAGATCCGCGTACTGGGCGACATCGAAGGCAAGGACGTTGTCCTCTGCGACGACATCTGCGACACCGCCGGCACCCTCTGCAAGGCAGCTGCCATCATCAAGCAGAACGGCGCTAAGAGCGTTCGCGCAGTCATCTCTCACGGCGTTCTCTCCGGTCCGGCACTCGAGCGCATCGAGAACAGCGTTCTCGAAGAGCTCATCATCACCGACTCGCTTGAAGGCGATCGCAGCAAGTGCTCCAAGATCAAGGTGCTCAACACCGAGCACATCTTCGGCAAGGTGATCACCGCTATCCAGACTCACACTTCTATTTCTGAAGCACTCTAAGTTTGAACCGATATTTTATCCTCATAACCGCTCTGACCATGGCCCTCGCGGGCTGTGGTCAGAAGCCCGCGAAAACCGCCGAAGAGCAACTTGCTCCGGCGGCTTTCCTTGCTGACAGCGCGTACGCGTACGTGGCCGCACAGGTAGAGATGGGAGCGCGCGTGCCGGGTACAGACGCCCACAGCCGCTGCCTCACCTACCTCTCCTCCACCCTCGAGCGCTTCGGTCTCGAGACCGCCATCGAGCGCGGTTCCCTGCCCCGCTACGACGGCAAGCAGCAGGCAATATGCAATATCGTGGGCCGCTATCGCCCCGACCTCAAGGAGCGCGTGCTCCTCTGCGCCCATTGGGACTGCCGCCCCTGGAGCGACCACGAGTCAGACCCCGCCAAGCAGCAGCTCCCCGTTCTGGGGGCCAATGACGGCGCCAGCGGCGTAGGTGTGCTGCTCGAGATAGCACGCCAGCTGCAGCTCCAGCGCCCCGAAACGGGCGTCGACATCGTTTTCTTCGACGCGGAAGACATGGGCACCCCCGAATTTTTCCAAGGCGAAGAACGGCCCAACACCTGGTGCCTCGGCAGTCAGCTCTGGGCGGAGCAGCACAAAGCCGAGAAAGCCGATTATGCCTGCGGCATACTGCTTGACATGGTGGGCACTCCGGAAGCCGTTTTCGGGCACGAATATTTCTCGCAGCAATACGCTGCCCGCATCGTCAATCAACTCTGGCGTACGGCTGCGCAACTGGGCTTCGGCAAATGGTTCGTTTTCCGCGACAGCGGAGCCGTTACCGACGACCACTACTACGTCAACACCATTGCCGGCATCCCCACCATCGACATCATCCACTACGACCCGCGATCCGGCACCGGTTTCCCGCCCTACTGGCACACCAACAACGACGACATGAGCAACGTCAGCGCCTCCACTCTCCATGCTGTAGGCACCACTCTCATGACTTTCATCTCCGGTAAATAACGCCTCGTTTTGGCGACATTTACAACATTCTGCCCTCAAGAAAAAGCAGCAGCGTCGATGCGACCTACATGCGACCTACATGCGACTTCGATGCGACTTTCATAAGACTTTTCACGATTGCCATTTTGTGGCGAAATACAACATATGCTCGAAATCAAAAATCTGCACGCTTCCGTAGGAGGCAAAGAAATACTCAAAGGACTCGACCTTCGCATCGGTGAGGGCGAGATTCATGCGCTCATGGGCCGAAACGGCGCCGGCAAATCTACCCTCTCGGCTATTCTCACCGGCAATCCGGCTTATACCGTAACCGAAGGAACGATCACCTTCCGCGGCAAAGACCTCCTCAGCATGTCGCCCGAGGACCGCGCACGCGAAGGCATTTTCCTCTCGTTTCAGTATCCCGTGGAGATTCCGGGTGTCAGCATGGTCAATTTCATGAAGACAGCCGTCAACGAGAAGCGCAAGTATCAGGGACTTGAACCGCTTTCCGCATCCGAATTTCTCAAGCTCAAGCGCGAGAAAGAGGCGCTCGTGGAGATCGGCAGCAAGATGCAGAACCGCTCCGTCAACGAAGGTTTCTCCGGCGGCGAGAAAAAGAAAAACGAGGTGTTCCAGATGGCGATGCTCGACCCCTGTCTGGCTATCCTCGACGAAACGGACTCCGGCCTTGACGTAGACGCACTCCGGATCGTGGCCGAAGGCTTCAACAAGATCCGCAAAGACAAAGCTGCTGCCGAAGCTTGCGGACAGCCCGCCACCTCGGCCATCGTCATCACCCACTACGAGCGTCTGCTCGAATACATCCGTCCGGATTTCGTGCACGTGCTCTACAACGGAAAGATTGTCCGCACCGGCGATGCACAGCTCGCCCGCGACATCGATGAGAAAGGCTTCGACTGGATTGAAAACGAAGCCGACAATGCCGGCAAATAACGTCGTCCTCACGATTGTTCATTCCTCGCCGGACGCAGCAACCGACCGTCAGTAGGAAAGAAATTTACTAATTTTCAAACTTTCAAATTCCCTTGAGAATTCTCGATATCAACAATACGGACCAGCAGCTCACGCTCGAGGCAGGGCAAGAGGAGCATTTCCTGCTGCTCGACCCGCAGCATGTCAAGCTCCGCATTCAGCAGCAGGAAGGCAGCCGGCTCATGCTCCACTGCATCTCGCTTGCACCCGCTGAATCCGGCACCTGCGAGCTCATCGTGGAGCAGCAGGCCGAAGGCTGCGAAACTCGCCTCTACGGGCTCGCTCTGCTCAAAGGCGAGCAGAAGTTCGACCTTGTCACACGCGTGCTCCACAACGTGGGCGGCGGCTATTCCAACCAACTTTTCAAGTTCGTCCTCGACGATGAAGCACAGGGCTCTTTCTACGGAGAACTGAAGGTTTTGCCCGATGCGCAGAAAACAGAAGCGCATCAGACCAACCGCAATATCCTCCTCTCCCGCTCAGCCAAGATTCAGACCAAGCCGCAGCTCGAAATCTATGCCGATGACGTCAAGTGCTCCCATGGCGCTACCACCGGCCAGCTCGACAGCACTGCCCTTTTCTACATGCAGCAGCGAGGCATTTCCCTCGCCTCGGCCCGCCGCTTGCTCCTTGCCGCTTTCCTGGGAGATGTGCTCCAGGGGCTTCCGGAAGAAACAACCGCACAGCTTGAACAACAGATCGACGCTGCGCTCTGATCCGTCCAACGGTACATTGCACAAAACCACGCCTTATTCTTACAAAGACACATAAAAAAGGCTCCCGCACCTGCGGGAGCCTTTTCTGTTTCGTATCCGGCTGCCTCAGAAAAGCACGCTGACAGCCATGATTGCCACGTAAAGCCAGTGGGTAATCACACCGGCACAGATACCGCCGATAAACGTGGCCAGCAGCGCTTTCGGAACAAGCGGCCGGTAACCCAACGAATCGAGCGTAGCCGCATCGGTGGAGAGGTAGCCGCTCCAGCACATACCCATAGCCGTAAAGACCGCAATCGCATTGCCGTCGATGATGCCGGCACGGGTAAACTCCGGAATCAGACCCAAAGCTGCGCCTACTGCGCCGAGGGCAGTAATAGGGAATGCGACAAGCTCCGGAGCCGTAAAGCCGAAGAGCCAATCGAAGACGAACGACAATTTCCCGGCCAACCAGGGGAGCAGACGCGTTCCTTCATAAGCGGCACCCGTATAAGCCGTCATGGCATTTCCCATTGCATCCACCTGCTCCGATCCGCCGAAGGTAAGCATCATCACGAACGTGGAGATTATCAGCACTCCCGGAATGATGGCCAGACCCACTTCCACGCCCGATTTGCCGCCGTCGAGCAACGCGTTCAGTACACGTACGAAAAGCGTATTGTGGGCGTCCTGTCCGCCGGCCAGCAACTGTGCATCCTCCTCTTCCAGAGCCGCCATCTCCTGCGGAGAAAGGGCGTCTTCATCTTTGTAAGCGGGAAACATCTTACACGTGAAATGCTGCATCAGACGGGTAGATATAATGCAACCGCATATTGCTCCGAAAAAGCCGATGAACGGAGCTGCATAATAGCCCTGACCTATCATGAAAACTATCACGATGAGGCCCATACCGAAAGCCGTGCCGAAATTGACGAGCGAGACGTGCTGATAGCGCTTGAAATAGCGCGCGAAATGCTTATTCTGCGAGAGAGAAATAATGGCCGGATTGTCAGAAAGGAAGGTCATCACGGCTCCAAGCGAAGCCACGCCCGGCATGTTGAACAGCGGCTTCATGATAGGGCGGAGCAACTTGTGCAACAGGTCCACCACGCCAAACTCGATGAAAATCTTGCTGAGCGCACTGGTGAGCACACAGATGGCCATCAGGTAGAAGACCGTGTTGAGCAGCAGGTCATGTGCCGTGTGCATCAGGGTGTTGAGCATGTTCGTCAGGCCCATCACCCAAGCCATATAGCCGAAGAGAATCACTACGACCATAAGGCAGGTTACTCCCGAAGGGAGAGAAAATTTGCGTTTCATATATCGTGCGAAACAATATTATTCTGTAAGAACGGCATTCCGGCGCTTCTCTTGCGCATAGCGATATGTGCCCAGAATGTCCATCTTGAAGCGCAGACCGGCCTGAAAACGGAAATCTTTTTCCTTGACAGTCTCGCCGTCTTGAACGTTCTGCCCCCAACCGTAAGCGCCTGCCACGAAGAATCGGACGAGGTCCGCATGATTGCGGATGGGCGAATATTCCACACCGAATCCGGCCAAACCGGCTTTACGACCGTCAGCCAGGAACAGGTCGGCATCGTTGCCGGAAAGATTGAAGTCGTAAAGCGAACGTACGAACACGCGCACCTGCTCGGCAGGGCGGGCCGACAACTCCCCTACGAAAGTCCAATCTTTGCCCGTAAACGTTTCTTTCCCGAGTCCTGTACGCATCATCGCATCAAGGTCGAGCCTCAGCCACGGAAGGATATCCACCCGGTTGCCTATGCAGAGATAGCCTACCCAATCTTTATCCACGCTCTGCAATCCGCTCACCGACCACAAAGCTCTCCAGGGGCCGTGCTGGCCGTGCCACATCAGGTTGATGTTCGCCTTGTTCTCACCGGCCCAGTAGCGGAGCATCGACTGCGCCACCTGCACTTGAATCTGGTCAGATTCCGAGGGATAAAAGCGGAGCGATGCGCCCCATTGGTAGCAAGGTACGACGCTGTAGAAAGCCGAAGTGTAATAAATATCGATCGGAGCGTAATCGTATTCTATACCGCCGAGCGCTACCACTTCTTTACCGCCGGAGATGCCGAACCATCGAGTAGCCCTCCAGTCGAGGTGAAGATGGTCTATCGACTCAAGAAAACCACTGGAAACTACTTTGTTCAGACGGTGAATATAGGTGTAAGACAGCCCCGGAAGAATCTCCCCTCCGAGGCGGAAAAAGAGGCCCTGCAGGCGGACATTGGATAGTTCACTGCTGAATTTCATTTCCGGCGCTACGAGATCGTAAGCACCACGCGCATCGAAACTGAGTTCGGTGAGCCGCGGAGCAAACGCACGCGTCGTCTCTTCTTCCGCATGAGCAGGAGCATACGCGAAGCCCATGAGAAGACATACGATAATAAGTGTCCCTAAACGGTTCATAGTCCTTTGGTTATTCTGGTATTATGGTTAAGATGCAAGAGCATTATTTGCCATTGCCGCTCTTCTTCCGCTGATAAGCCGGGAAGACATAACGGAAGCCGATCTGCAGACCTATCTGGAAACTGTAGGCCGACGAAAAAGACACCTCCGACGTAATGCCGTCGCTGCCCTCGAGACCTGCGTCCGAAGAGGTTATGCCCTTCGTTACATCAGTGTTAACGAGCGACTTGTAATACGGCATGAAGAAGAACGAATACGGCTGATCTTCACGATCGTAGCGGAAACCGGCTTTCTCTCCGCCGCAGCTCACGATCGGACGGATAGAAGCATTTGTATAGGCTTGGGTGACGAAGAAGAAATTGTTGTCGAGAGGAATCATCACACCCAAATTCAGGAACATCGCCCAATGGTTGTTCAACGCCAGATTGCTTCGATATCGGAGGTCGTCGGAATAGAAATAACGCATACCGAGATGATTATCGGCATAGTCGCCCACATGCACAACGTTGCCCTTGGCCCGGTAAAAACCGTCACCCATAGCTACGCTGTATTTCACGCCCCACGCGGCAGCAAACGACACTTTCTCGAAAGGCACAGCCACCTGCACGCTCAGCGGAATTTCGAAGTAGTAAGCCGATTGATACTCGCGCCATCCTTTCACCATCGCATGATGGTTGTACGTACAGCCATCTGCATCTTTGACACCGTTCCAGATGAAGTCGCGATCAAGCTTCAGGCCACCACCGTTGCGCGTGAAGTCAACACCTGCTCCCAGACCGAAATAGCGGCTGAAGAACCAGTTGTATCCCACGTGAACGTAGCCACCCCAATTGCCTACCGTCTTGCCCTGATCAACGAGATACGTCATATCCGTCCAACCCGAGCCGACCGTAAAATCCACACTTGAACCCTTCATCGTGCGCTGAGCCGACATAAGCAGCGAAGTCGCACAAAGAGCCATCAAAAGAAGCGATTTCTTCATAATCGGAAACTTAAACAGAGCTCATCGGCACTCCGCTACCGGAGCGCCATGAGCCGAAAGATATCAATCGAGAGCCGACAGGTTCTTCGGATTCAGAAGTTCCTTGCCCTCATCGGTGTAAGCATATTCGATGCGGTCTGCAAAGTATTCCTCCACCTTGCCGCGAACAACCTTCATCGTGGAGTTGACCAGATGATTCTGCTCGGTGAATGCCTCGGGGAGAACAGCAAGCGCACGCGGCAACCAAACCTCCGGGAACAGACCGAAATTGCGGCCGCCCTTCTTGTAGGAATCCACCTCTTCCTGAATCTTCTTCAGCTGCGCCTTCTTGCCTTCTTCCGACAGCGGGTCGAGGCCAAGCGACTTGGCATATTCACGGAGCGACTCCTTGTTGGGCACAATGAGCGCCATGGTGTAAGGATTCTGATTGTTGTGTAGAATCACGTTGTCAATATACTTCGAACCGTCGGTGAGGCCGTCTTCAAAGCCTTCCGGACTGTATTTCTCGCCGTCAGCGGCAATGAGAAGCGACTTGAATCGGCCGCACACCCAAAGGAAACCGGGGTGCTTCTTGCTGAAGACGTAACCCATGTCACCCGTATGAAGCCAACCATCAATAATGGTATTGGATGTAGAAACAGGATTCTTCCAATAGCCGGCCATCACATTCTCGCCCTTAATGACGATCTCGCCGCGCTGACCGTCAGGAACGATATTGCCCTCGGCATCACAAATCTTCACCTCAAGGTCACTCACAATGCGGCCCGATGAACCGAAGATAGCTCCGTCGAACGAGTTGGAGCAGATGATAGGGGTAGCTTCCGAGAGGCCGTAGCCCTGGAACATCGGGATGCCGATTGCGCAGTAGTAGCGCTGGAGCTCTATATCGAGCAGGGCACCACCGCCTACGAAGAACTTCATGCGGCCGCCCAGTCCCTGACGGACTGCTTTGAAGATTATCTTGTCGAACAGTTTCACAAGCGGCCATCGCCAGCATTGCAGACCGCCGCGGTTCCAATATTCCTTGTTGTACGCGATAGCATTCTTGAGAGCGAAATTGTAGAGTTTCTCCACTACCGGGCCCTTCTTCTTGATGCCGGTTTCGATATTCTTCTTGAACGAACGGGCCAAAGCCGGAACGGAAAGCATTACATGAGGTTTTACCTCATTGATAGCAATTGGAATATTCTTGAGCGATGCCAATGCCGTCTTGCCTACCGGAACAGTAGCAATCGACGAACAATAAGACATCATCGTATAAAAACCTGCCACGTGCGCAAAGCAATGGTCGAGAGGCAGAATGATCAGCATCGTGGAGTCCGGACCGATATTCACAACCGAGCGGGCCTGCTCCACATTAGCCGTATAATTGCGATGCGTGAGCAGAATACCCTTCGGGTCGGCAGTAGTGCCGGAGGTATAAGAGATATTCGCATAATCGTCAGGACCGACCGACTTGTAACGGGCCACAAAGTTCTCTTTCTGCTCGGCAAGGAACTTGTCACCAAGTGCCTGCACGGCAGAGATGGTCACTTCCTTCTCCTGAAGATCAGCAACCTCATCAAACACGATGACTTTTTCCACGTTGGGGCATTCGGGTATAATCTTGCGAATTTTCGGGAGCTGCTGCTCTGAAACCATCACAAAACGAGCATCGGAATGCTGGATGCGGAAAAGCAGATCGGAAGCCTCCTCGAGCTTGATGGAAAGCGGAACGTTAACACCGCCCGCGTATAAGATACCGAGTTCGCCGAGCACCCAGAGGTTGCGGCCTTGCGAAAGCAACGCGCAGCGGTCGCCTTTCTCCAAGCCTAAAGCCATAAGGCCTGCACCGATGCGATAAGCCTCCTCGCGAGTTTGAGCAAACGTAGTCTCCGTCCAGCGGTCGCCGACTTTTTCACGGAGGAACACGTGGTCAGAATACTCGTGAGTGTACTTCTCAACGAAATCGATAATGGTAATTCTTTCTTTCATGGATGTTTTTGTTTTGAGGTGCGGGACTACCGACTCCCGCCGGAATTAATAACTGCGTATAATAGTGTATTGCAGGAGTTGCAGAAGCGCCGACTTCACCGACTGATCGTGGAAAGAAGCCAGTTGCTCCGTAGCTGTTTTCTTATGTATCATCATCTGCTGTTCGCTGTAGCGGATTCCGTCGTACTTGAGAACAAACGACTGGATGCGCTGCAGGTTTTCTGCCTGATGAGTCGTATGCGGAAGCTCCTCTGCCAGCTGACGGATCTCGTCCGCCTCTGCCTTGGGAGCCCGTTTGAGTGCAATAATAAGCGGCAATGTAGCCTTTCCGTCTAGAATATCGGACAACGTAGGCTTGCCTATTTCCTGCTCGGAATAATCGAGCACATCATCTTTCATCTGGAATATCAAGCCCAACTCACGGCCGAAATGGCGAAGCGACGTCTCCTGCTTGAGAGTCGCACCCGAGGAGGCGGCACCCGCTTGCGTGCACGCGGCAAAGAGAGCTGCCGTTTTCTGATCAATCACGCGGATATAATCGTCTTCCGAAATCCACATCGAGCGATTGGCATGCAGCTGCAGAAGTTCGCCCGAAGAAAGCGTACGTCCCATATCGGCCACGATATTCAGAATCTTCACATTCCGGAGGTTGGCCGTGATTTCAATTACCCGTGCAAGCAGAAAATCACCCACCAGCACCGCTACCTTATTGCCCCACAGCGCATTCACGCTCGGCGCACCACGACGGGTATCGGAACCGTCCACCACATCATCGTGGATAAGCGAGGCCGTATGCAGAAGTTCGAGCGCCACAGCCGTCTGAATCGTTTTTTCGTTTACGCCGTGGCACATTTTTGCCGACAGCAGGACCATCAGCGGCCTGAGCTGCTTGCCTCTGCGGCGAAGCACATGCTCAAGCGCTTCCGCCAGCAGCGGATTGTCTGTACGCAAAGCCTCACGGAAAGCCTGCTCAAACTGAGCAAACTCCTCGGCTATCGGCCGCTTTATTTCGTCTATCGTGTTCACTTTTGCTTTTATTCTGTATGCTTGTCAGATACAACCGGAAACGGCTAGCCGTTTCCATACGCACGGAAACTGCGCGCATATATTATCGAATGCAAAGGTACAAAAAAATCCCGACTCGTGCAAGAGAAACTGTACTCTCGGGCAATTTTTCCACATTTCGCGGCAAAAAATACACACATATGCGCGTATTTATATGTAATTTTGCATCGGTAAAAATCCGTGAAGCCGTTTTCAAGCCGCTCTCACCCTTCAATCAGCCATTTACATCAACAAAACTCATATCTTACAATGAAAGCTTTCTTAGACAAAGATTTTCTCCTGCAGACCGAAACTGCAAAGGAGTTGTACCATGAACACGCAGCCAAAATGCCTATCATCGACTATCACTGCCACCTCATCCCGCAGATGGTTGCCGAGAACAAGCGTTTCGAATCCATCGCACAAATCTGGCTCATGGGCGACCACTACAAATGGCGCGCTATGCGTTCCAACGGTGTTGACGAGCGTTATTGCACCGGCAAGGACACTACCGATTGGGAGAAGTTCGAAAAATGGGCAGAAACCGTTCCCTATACTTTCCGCAACCCGCTCTATCACTGGACTCACCTCGAGCTCAAGACCGCTTTCGGAATCGACGAGCGTCTCAACCCCGAAACTGCACGTTCGATCTATGATCGCTGCAACGAGATGATCGCTACCGAA
>JAGHUE010000103.1 GCA_018064985.1 Candidatus Colicola faecequi
ACAATCTGGATCTTTCGGGTCGGGAAGCGCTGATGCAGTTTCGTGAGCGCGTTCTGCAGTTCCTTGTCCAGTTCGCCGTGCCAGAAGGGGTAATACGAGAGCCCGCTCCAGTCGAAATCCACGTCCTGACGCTCCAGATAGGTGTAGTAGTTTACGCACATGTTCGAATTGGCGGTGCGCTCGATATGCACGATCACCTTGGCTCCGGGGCACACCTCGCGGCAGGCTTTCGAACCGGCATTCAGCAGTCGGCCGAAGCGCTCCCAGCGACTGATCTCATTGTTGTAGGTTGCGTCGTCGTAGGCATGTACGGCATCGGTTGTCGATTTCGGGGTGCCGCGCCAGAGCATGCCGTAGCTCACCTCGTTGCCCACCTGAATCAGGTCGGGCGTAGCGCCTGCGGCTTTCATCCGCTCCAGACAACGCTTCGTATAGGCGTAAACCGTATCGGGCAGCACTTCGTCTTTCACGCTCTGCCAGGCGCTCGGAATGGTCTGTTTTACAGGGTCGGCCCAAGTGTCCGAATAATGGAAATCGAGCATCAGCGTCATCCCCGCATCTTTGATGCGTTTACCCAATGCGCAAACGTACTCGAGGTCCTGCACTTCGCCCTGACGGGTACCGTCGGCGTTCTTTATTACCGGGTTGACAAACAGTCGTACGCGGCAACTGTTCCACTTGCAGGTGTCTCTGACGTAAGTAATCAGGTCGTCGATCTTCTTTCCGTCACGTCCGTAATACGGGGTTTTGGCGGCTTCGTAAGAGGGCAGGAGCGAGATGTCGCCACCTACCATCTTGGCCGGCAGGATAGCCTCCGGCGTAGTGGTCGTATCTTTCTGGCCGGGTTTGTCGTCCGGCTCGTTGTTGGGATGGCAAGCTGCCAAAGCAAGGGCTGCCATTGCGAGCAGCATCAGTTTCTTCATCTTCATCATGATATCTTCTCGGGAATAATAAAATCGTTGTCTAGAGCAGGCTCCGGAGCGCAATCAGCTCCTCTCTGATCAGCAGCAGGTTCTCTCTCGCAGCCGCTTTCCGGTCGAGGTTGCGGTTGTCTTGCGAGATGCGGGTCGACCAGTCTTTTACCGGCACGTTCTGGCTTCTCAGGTAGATGAGCTTCCGTATCAGGTCGATGTCTTCCTTGCTGTACATGCGGGTTCGGCCGCTGTTTACTCGCGGCTGCAATTGCTTCACCGCATGCTCCCAGAAGCGGAGCGTTGGCATCGGCACGTCCAGCATTTCCGATACTTCCTTGATGCTGTAATATACTTTTTCGGGGGCCTGTATCATTTGATGATCTTCAGTTTCTGACCTACCTGGATGGTGGTCGATTTCAGGTTGTTCCACTTCTGAATCTGCTTTACGCTTACACCATATCGCTTTGCGATAGCGCCCAGCGTGTCGCCTTTCTTCACCTTATAATAGTTCGTTCCGCTTGTCACGCTCGTCGTCTGTTGCGCTACGGCTATTGCCTGTTGCTGGCGGTTCAGCAGCGAGTCGGCCTGATAAGCCAGAATGCTGTCCTGATATTCGATGTATGCACCTGTAAACTCCATGGGCAGCACGAGCGAGTACGGCTTTCCACCGGGTACGATGTCTTTCGTATACGCCGGGTTGAGCTTGCGCAACTCTTCTATCGGAAGGCCCAGCACTTCCGATGTCTGCTGCAAGTGCTGCCGTCTGTCGGTCATTACGGTATCTACGCGCATCGGCATGAATGCGCTTTTCTGCTTCAGCTTGCCGCCCTCAAAGAGGGTGTCCGGGCAGATGCCGTGCTCGTCTGCGTAGTTGAGTGCGTAGTTGGCCGCGATGAAAATCGGCACGTATGCTCTCGTTTCTCTCGGCAGACAGGGATATATCGACCAGAAATCTTTTTTGCCTCCGCTCCTGCGGATGGCTTTGTTCACGTTGCCCGGTCCGCAGTTGTACGATGCCAATGCCAGGTGCCAGTCGCCATAGAGGCGATAGAGCGATTTCAGGTAGCGGCAAGCCGCATCCGTTGCTTTGTAGGGGTCCAGTCGCTCATCCACGAGCGAATTGATCTCCAGTCCGTAAATGCGTCCCGTAGCGGGCATGAACTGCCACAGTCCGGCAGCTCCCGCACGGCTCTTGGCGCTCGCGTTCAGCGCCGATTCTATTACGGCCAGATACTTCAGCTCCATCGGCAACCCGTATTGCATCAGCTTGTCTTCGAAGATCGGGAAGTAATACTCCGAGAGGCGCTTGAGCGATGCCACCTGTCGCGGACGGCGGTTTACGTACATCTCGATGAACCCGCGTACTACCTGGTTATACGGCATGGGGATCACGTTCGGCAGGTGCATCAGACGAGTCATGTATACCGAGTCCGGTACTGCTGCCGTGTCTCTGACCAGCGTGCAGGCTGTTGTGTCGAGCCAATCGAGGCCCCATTCCAGGAGTGCGCAGTCTATTTCCGTTTGCTCGTAGGCAATCAATGCGCTCTGTCGGCTCTCCAGTGCATTGATGGAGTCCGCCAGTTGCTCGAGTTGGTCCAATACAGCCATTTCCTCGGCGGCGTCAATCGGATCGACCGCAGTCGTCTGCTGTGCGCAGAAGGCCGAGGGGAGAAGGCATATGAGTAGGGTGAGGATGGTCTGTTTCATGTCTGTCAGAATTTGAGGGCGAAATGCATTTCCGCCGCGGTTCGGTTCTGGTAATCACGGTAGACCTCAGGCTCAATACTCAGGCTGAGGTCCGTAGATATATCGAAGTCGAAGAGTTGCGCATCCACATAAGCGTCGATGAGCGAGAGCGCATAAACGGCTACGGTGGCTACGATGCAGTAATCACGGTAGCGTCGCCAGGTCGTCTGGCGCGACTGGAGTGTCTTTTCCCAATTGGCTGCGCCACCTACGTAGTCGAGCGTATAGCCTTCGGGCAGCACGGCTATATACGATTTCGAAGGGTCTTCCGATACCGTTCCCGCGTTCCGGTCGGTGAAGATGTCGCGGTAAGCGGTCTTGAAGTCGTTGTAATGGCCGCTCGTGTAGCTGATAGCGTAGGCGCAACCCGCCAGTCCGCCGTATACGATCGGCAGTTTCCAGTAGCTCCGGTTGTAGATCTGTCCGTAGCCCGGGATGATGGCGCCCATCCATACGGCCCGCATCGCGTTCGGTTTCCGGTAGAGGCGGATGGAGTCGTGGCGCGTCAGTTTGATCGAGTCGGAAACGATGTTTCTCGGCTTGAAAGCCGGTTCTTCGTGGTCATGATGATGCTCCCCGGCCTGCTCCGTGGCAGGTCGGAATCCCGTTTCCTGAGCTTTGAGAACGAAACTCATGCTCAGGAGCAGCAATCCTATGAGCATCAGCCGCTTCAACGGATCGACTCTATTTTTTTGATGAGTGCTTCCAGTTGTTCGGCATTGCGGAAGTTCACGGCTATGCGGCCCTTGCCTTTTTCGTCGGTCGTCAGCGTCACTTTCGCCCCGAGCGCAGCCGTCAGGCGCTGCTGGATGGCAATCACTTCCGGTCCGGCTGCTTTCTTCGTTTTCTTCTGCGGCTCGTCTTCTTTTGCTACGAGTTCTTCTACCCGACGGACGCTCAGGCCCTCCGAGAGAATGCGCTTGTATACTTCGAGTTGCTGCTCGGTCGACTTGCTGCCGGCCAATGCGCGTGCGTGGCCCATCTCGATTTTCTTCTGCTGGATGCCCATCTGGATTTCAGCCGGCAACTTCAAGAGGCGCAGGTAGTTGGCCACGGTAGCGCGCTTCTTGCCCACGCGCTCGGCCATCTTTTCCTGTGTGATCTGATACTCGTCCATCAGTCGCTGATAAGCGAGTGCTATTTCGATGGCATCGAGGTCATCACGCTGGATATTCTCGATAAGCGCCCATTCCATCACCTGCTCGTCTTTGGCTGTGCGGACGTATGCGGGGATGGTAGTCAGTCCGGCCATTTTCGAGGCGCGGTAGCGTCGCTCGCCGGCAATAATCATATAGGTGCCGTCATCGTTTTTGCGGAGAGTAATCGGGGAAATGACGCCGTGCTCACGGATGGAGTCGGTGAGTTCCTCCAGCGCTTCCTCGTCGAAGTTGCGGCGCGGCTGGTTGGGGTTGGCGTAGATGTTGTCGAGGCTCACCTCGCTGATGCTGCTGCCGCCGCCCACGTTCACCCGGCTCGTATCGATCAGCGCGTCGAGACCGCGGCCGAGGCCTGTTGTTTTCTTCATATGCGGAGAATTTTCGTTTCTGTAATGTTATTTCTTCTGACGCTGCAGCAGCTCCTTGGCAAGCTGCGAGTAGTTCTTTGCACCCTTCGAAGACGGGTCGTAATCCATTACGCACAAGCCGTGGCTCGGAGCTTCCGACAGACGCACGTTTCTCGTGATAACGGTCTGGAAAACCAGGTCGCCGAAGTGCTTGCGAACCTCCTCGTATACCTGAGTAGAGAGGCGCAGACGGTTGTCGAACATCGTAATAAGGAAGCCTTCGATGCGGAGCGACGGATTGAGCTTCGATTTGATGATCTTGATCGTGTTCAGCAGCTTGGCAATACCCTCCAGCGCGAAAAACTCTGCCTGAACGGGAATCACTACCGACGACGAAGCCGTCAGCGCGTTTACCGTAATCAAACCGAGCGACGGAGAGCAGTCGATCAGAATATAGTCGTAATTTTCTTCCACGCTTCCCAGGATGCGTTTCATGATGTTCTCCCGGTCTTCAATGCCGAGCATCTCGATTTCTGCGCCCACCAGATCGATGTGCGATGGGATAAGGTCGAGGCCTTCTACTGACGTGTGCTGGATAGCAAGTTTAGGGTCGATGCCGTTTACGAGGCATTCGTAAATGGTGGCTTCCAGATTGCGAATGTCGATGCCCAAACCCGACGACGCATTTGCCTGAGGATCTGCATCCACGAGCAATACGCGCAAACCTTCTTTTGCGAGGGCTGCCGAGAGGTTGATTGCGGTCGTGGTCTTGCCTACGCCGCCTTTCTGATTCGCCAATGAAATGATTTTAGCCATGATGTATTGTTTTTGTTGTTATTGGTTGCTTTTTCGGTTTGCCGGACCGATGCCCGGACTTTTCAGGTATTATCCTGCAATAAAGGTGCAAATTTAGCTAAAAAATCCGATATATCAAAAAAAAAGAGCGAGAAAATGTATTTTCTCACTCAATTTTAGTGCCAATGCGCTTTTATTTATCCTCAATAAATAAAATTATGCATATATGTGTCTCTTGCCAGTGTGGACGTCGATGGGACTTCCATGCGACTTCCATGGGACTTTCGCCCCTCCGGAAACATGGATTATCTTACGCTGATTTCCATCGGCTCTGCAGCCAGTCTTGCCGCATATGCCACTGCCTCAAACCACTCTGCGTCCGTCGGGAATTTCCATTCCGACCAACCGCCGCCGAACCAATACGAGTAGGATTCGCCCATCTCGTAATCGGCTTTGCCATAGAGCATTCCGTCTGCAATCTGGTGCTCCTTCATGCCCGGAAGCACAACGCCTGCGTAGTTTCTGCCCGAAGCCAGTCCTGCGTCGCTCACGGCATTCTCAGCATAAGCCATATAGCCCGCATTGATGCCGATTTGCGTGTTGCCGCCTACTTCGATTTCTGGGTTGGCCGTAGCCGTATGCAGGAAGATGCCGGCACCTATCTCGCTGAAATCAACTGCTCCGGTCGTATCCTCCGTAAAGAACGTCACAATAGCCTTGCAAAGCGGCATTCCTGCATCGCAGATTACGGTATAGGTTTCGCTTACGGGAGCGTTTACCGAGTCGCTGAAATAGTTGTTGTATTCGAGCGAGAAAACCGTGCGGAGCGGACCCTTGTCCAGCACCTGCCACGAGTCGTAGTGATTGCCGATCTGAGGCAAGCCGTGAACCACCGGGAAGACGCCGCCGCAACCTGCCGTATGACCCACTTTGTAGCAGTCCAGACCCTTGCCGTAATCCACGTGGTAAGGCAACCCCAACTCGTGCTCTCTGTAGTAGAACGTATCCACCACTAACTCATTGGTTTTCTTGAGCCAGAGGTCGATGCCGTTGCTCGGATTTTCAGGAGCTAATGCCGGTCCGTACATACGGTAAGCAGCATAGTCGTTTTCCCATGCGAAGTCGTCTTTTCTCTCGGGAACGAAGCGGGCGCTCACGCGTGCTTCTGCCTTCATCGGGTTGGCCTTCCGGAGGGTGTATTCCACCTTCATTTTCGATTTTACGGTTGCCTGGAAAACGATGCTTGAAGCCTCTTCTCCACCGTAGAAAACCACCTGATAGGGAATCTGATTGCCTTCTTCGTTGAAGAGCCCGAGGTGCTCGAAATCGGCCTTTGTCAGGCCCAGTTCGCTTGCCTGAACTTCCACCATCACGTCTTCTCTGTAATCCTCCGACGGATTGGTCACGGCAATGGTTTTAACGGGCTGCTGAGAGCAACCGATCAGCAGCATTACGCTGCCGATCAGAAACATAATTTTTTTCATTTATTCTAAGAAATTAGTCTATATTCTTTGTGGAATCTCCACAAAAACAGGCATTACTGGGGCTGCTTGCCGATGTAAGCGAGAATACCGCCGTCTACGTAGAGCACGTGGCCGTTTACTGCATCCGAAGCGTGAGAAGCCAGGAATGCTGCAGGACCACCCAGCTCTTCCGGCTCAAGCCAACGGCCGGCGGGAGTCTTAGCGCAGATGAAGCTGTCGAACGGATGGCGGCTGCCGTCTGCCTGACGCTCACGGAGCGGAGCCGTCTGAGGAGTAGCAATGTAGCCCGGACCGATGCCGTTGCACTGGATGTTGTATTCGCCATATTCCGAGCAGATGTTGCGGGTAAGCATCTTGAGGCCACCCTTGGCTGCTGCGTAAGCGGAAACGGTCTCGCGACCGAGCTCCGACATCATCGAGCAGATATTGATGATCTTGCCCTCGCGACGCTCCATCATTTCCGGAAGAACGGCTGCGCTTACGATGTAAGGAGCCACCAGGTCAACGTCGATAACAGCCTGGAACTCAGAACGTTTCATCTCGTGCATCGGGATGCGCTTGATGATGCCGGCGTTGTTTACGAGGATGTCGATCTGGCCTACTTCTTCGTGGATTTTCTTTACCGTTTCAGCTACAGCCACTTCGTCCGTAACGTTGCAAACATAGCCTTTTACGTTCTTGATGCCTGCTTCTGCGTAGTTGTTCAAGCCGCGCTGGAGAGCCTCTTCGTTGATGTCGTTGAAAATGATGTTCTTGATGCCGGCTGCAACGAATGCCTTTGCGATGTTGAAACCGATACCGTAAGAAGCGCCGGTGATCCATGCGTTCTTACCTTCGAGGGAAAACATGTTAGTCATATTCAGAAAGGATAAATGATGTTCGTTAATGAATGGGAAAATTGGGATGGGGTACTTATTTCAGGTCGGTTTCCTTATACCAGTCCTGATCGCTGTAGTCGAGGTTTTCGCCTGCCATGCCCCAGATGAAGGTGTAGTTGTGGGTAGCGGCTGCAGAGTGGATCGACCATTCGGGTGAGAGCACTGCCTGGTCTTTCTTCATCCATACTACACGCGTCTCCTCCGGCTCGCCCATGAAGTGGCAGATAGCCTGATCTTCGGGGATATCGAAATAGAAATACGCTTCCATACGACGGCTGTGGGTGTGAGCCGGCATGGTGTTCCAAATCGAACCGGGAGCCAGTTCGGTCATGCCCATCTGAATCTGGCAGGTGGGGAGTACCTGGCTTACGAGCATGCGGTTGATGGTGCGGTCGTTGGCGCCTTCCAAGGAGCCGAGTTTCAGCACGTTGGCCTCTGCCTTCGTCACTTTCTTGGTGGGGTAGGTGCAATGCGCCGTAGCCGAGTTGAAATAGAATTTGGCGGGGTGCTCCGGATCAACGCTCTTGAAGATGACGTTGCGGTCGCCACGGCCGATATAGAGAGCTTCCTTGAAGTCGAGTTCGATCTCGCCTTCGCCTTCAATCTCTACGATGCCTTTGCCGCCTACATTGAACATGCCGATCTCGCGGCGGGTGAGAAAATACGGGGCTTTCAGCGGGTCGATAGCCTCCAGGAGGAGCGCTTCTTTTACCGGCATTGCGCCACCTACGACCATGCGGTCGTACATCGAATAAACCATGTTGACTTCGTCGGCTGCAAATACTTTCTCGATGAGGAAGTCTTTGCGCAGACGGGTAGTGTCGTAAGACTTGGCATCCTGCGGATTGGATGCATAGCGGATTTCGTAGTTTGTAGTCATATCGTTATTAGAATAGGGTTTTCTATGCACGCGCGTTTATTTAAAGTGGGGATGCAGTTGCCACATGTAGGCGAACGTCAGCGACAGGTTCATCGGGCTGCACATCGAGAAATAGTCCATCTGCGTGGAGTTGAATACACCGCCGAGCGAGTAATTGAAGCGTGCTTCAATCTGGTATACACCCGCATACTTCGAACGGTAATACATTCCCAAACCGCCGGCCAGGCCCCAATCGAAGGGCTTTTCTGCCCGGGCATACTGGTGGGCCGTCTTGCTCGGGAGGTTGTCTTCCCATGCGTTCGCAAACTCATCCGGCACGTTCTTCTGCGACTCGTGAACGAGGTAGCCGATCTGCGGACCGAGGTTGAGGAATCCGCGGAACTTGCGCCCGAAATACAGGTGGAAGAGCATTGGCACCTCCACGTAATCGAGCTGTCGGCTGTAGCCGGTCACTTCAGCTACCACCCTGTCGCCTGCCGCGTTCTCCACCTCCATCAGCCGGCATTCCTGCCAACCGCGCTGCATGTAGTTCACTTCCAGCTGCAGCGCACAGGCTTTGTGGCCCGCATAGCGGAACACCAGACCGGCCGTAGGGCCGAAAAAGCTGTGCTTGGCCATCTGACCGACCACCGGGCTGAAATTGACCATAGAAGCCATATAGCCGCCCTGAGCGCCCAGATAGAATTCCTCTTTCTCGAGTTTCCGCTGTGCGCTTGATGCGAGGCCCACGAGGAGCACTGCCAGTATGAACAGGAGTCGCTTCATTTATTTCCAGATGAGCTTGATGCCCGTGTTGATCAGTCCGCCTTCTTTGCCGGTGCGCTCGAAGCGGATATCCGACTGCAGACCGCGGTATGTTTCTTTGTAAACGGCTTCACGTTCGGCTTCCGACTGCGCTTGCTGCGCAATCAGCAGGTAGTTGATGAGCGCGCGGGTGACGTCGTAACCCAGGAGGTCGTAGCGCGGGTTGCCTCCCGAAAGCGTGTGGCCGAAGTATTCCTTGTAGAGGGTGTTGTAGTGCGTCAGTTCGGCTGCCTCACCGTCGCGGAAGACGCTGATGTAGCACATCGGGATGGCGGGCTTCTCGTTCTTCCACGAGTAGCGTCCGAAGAGCGCTATGTCGGCACCCTTCTTCTGGCTGATGATCTTGTTCATCAGAACGCTTACCTGCGAGTATTGCGAGTTGTTGAAGACGAGGATATTCTTCTTGCCTTTGTCGAGCACCAGGGCGAGCGAGTCGTTGAGAATCTCGCGGACGGTGGTCTCACCGATGCTGAACTGCGCGTCGGCTGCGGCTTTGTGGAACGTGCTCACGAACTCCGGCACGTCGGCTGCCTGAGCGTCCACGAAGATCAGTTTCACGTTGCTCTTCTCCGGAGCAAGCAGACGTGCTGCCGTCTCTGCCTCGAGTGCGTCCGTCGGGTTGAACTGCAGCAGATAGGGGTTGCGCTCCAGTTCGTTCACTTTGTTGGTGAACGGAATGAGGGTTGGGATGCGGTTCTGCTTGGCAAAAGCGGAAGCGTAGCTCACCTGCGCGGGGTAAGCAGGACCGATGATGGCGTCCATGTTCTGCAGTTCGCCTTTCGTGAGCACCTGCTGCACGGCAATGTCGGCTTTCTGCACGTCGTAGGTATAGATGTCGAAATGCTGACCGCTTCTCTGGGCTTCGTAGATAGCCAGGAGGGCGCCCTCGTAGAAATCGACGAAGCGGTCCATCGTAGCATCACGCTTGATGGCATCCGCTTGCAGCGGGAGCAGGTAAGCGATGCGCAGCGGAATGGGGCTGACGCCCGGTTCCTCCTGCAACTTCTCCTCCGGAAGGGCGGTCGTGTCCGTGGGTTGCAATTCGATTTTCTCTTCTGTCTTGCCGGGCAGAACGAGCTCGCTCTTGCTGGTTGTCTTCTCGGCAGGAGCTTCTATCTTGACCGGAATCTTGGGCAGGTCGGTGAGCTTCTTTGCGGGCGCTTTCTGCGGAATGAGCAATGTGGCTCCGATGGGCATGTTCTTCGAAACGACGGGGTTGGCTTCGATGAGTTCGTCTACGCTGACTCCGTATTTCTTCGAAAGGCCATAGAGCGTCTCTTTCTCTGCAATCACGTGCTCCCGGAAGGTGGTCTCTGCTTTAGCGGCTGCCTTCTCGAGCTTCTGCTCGGCCTTCTGTTCGGTCTGCTCGGCTTTTGCTTCGGCTTTTGCTTCTGCTTTCACCTCTTCCTTGGGCTGCTGAACCGCTGTGCCTTTGATCGGCACGAAGATGGTCTGGTCGTATTTGAGCCCTTGCGTCTGGAGCTGTGGATTGAGGCGAACCAGCTCCTCCTGGCTGACGCCGAAGTTCTTGCTGATGCGGTACAGACCTTCCGATTTCTGCACTTTATATACATACACGGGAGTGCCGTTTACCGTGTCGGTCGGCCACTCGGTTTGTCCGTAAGCGATCGCTGTCAGGCAGAGCGCCATGACGAGCGGAAAAAAACGTTTCATCATAATCGTTGTTTGTTTGATGGGGCGATGCAGAAGGCCCCTGAGTTATCTCGCCAGCTCCAATGCGGCGAGTATCATCGGTCCTACGCCCTTGGGGTCGTTGGATCGGATCGGTTCGTTGATGTAATAGCTGTAGGAGCCGCTGCGATAGGGCTTTCCGCCCAATCCGGCTACGGCGCAGCAGCCGGTGAGGTCCCACCATTGTCCGTCGTCGACCACCTTCTTGGCAATAATGCCGTCGAAGATGCGCTGCGCCTCTTTCCTGTAGGAAGCGGGCAGGAAACCGCGGTTGGTACCCTTGATGAAGGTGTAGCAGAAGATGGCGGAGCAGGTGGTCTCGAGGTAGTTGCCCGGGGCGTCCTGCTTGTCGAGCACCTGATACCACATGCGGCTCTTCTTGTCCTGATAGCGGAGGATATTCTTCGCGCTGCGCTGCAGCATGCCGAGGATCTCGTTGTAGGCGGGATGATCTTTGGGCATGACGTCGAGCACGTCTACCATCGCCATCAAGTACCAGCCCATCGAGCGGCCCCAGAAGTTGGGCGAGCAACCCGTCTCGGGGTCGGCCCACTGCTGCTTGCGGCTCTCGTCCCAGCCGTGGTAGTTGAGTCCGGACTTGGGGTCGTAGGTGTGGCGGTCGACGGTGCGGAACTGCAGCAGCACGTCGTCCAGCAGCTCCGTTTTCTTGTTTTCTACCGCGTAGCGGGCATAGAACGGTTCACCCATGTAGAGCCCGTCGAGCCACATCTGATGCGGATATATTTTCTTGTGCCAGAAGCCGCCTTCCGATGTGCGCGGCTGCTCGCAGAGCTGCTTGTAGAGGAGCTCGATAGCCTCGCGGTAGCGCTCTTCGGGCATGATCTCGAGCAGCGGGAAGAGAAACGAGCCGCCGTTTACGCGGTCAATGTTGAAGTCCTCGAGTTTGTACGTCTCGATGCTGCCGTTGCCGGGAATGAAATAGTCGGCAAACTCCAGCACGTATTTCAGATATTCTTCCTTGCCGGTCTGCTTGTAAGTCTGCAGCACGGATTTGGCCAGAAGGGCCTGGGTGTAGTCCCATTTCGGTGCTTTTACGCCGTCGGCCATGCTGAGCTTCGGGTCGTGCGCCATCTGGCTCTGGGCGAAGCGTTCGGCCCAGGTGAGGTAGTAAGCGCTTGTGTGCTTGGGCGCTTTGGCAGCGAGTTGCAGGACGCAGAGCGTGAGGGTAAGGAGTGAGAGTATTCGTTTCATGCTTGTTGGCTGTAGCGTTTCTTTCTGATGAGGAGGAAAATGGCTCCGGTGATGCCGAGGAGCAGGAGCGGCAGCAGGATGGTGGCAGTCTGCACGCGGGTGCGCATGTCGCGAGCACGTTTCTCGTTGAGGAGACGGAGCGTGAGCTCTTTGCCGCGGAGGCTGATCAGGTTCTCATCGTCAGCCAGGTAGAGCACGGCATTGACGAGCAGGTCGCGGTTGGCGAACTGCATGCCGGTGTAGCGGTCGTAGCCCAGCGGGAGCGGCTGTCCCTGCTGCACCTCGTTGCGGATGACCGAACCGGAAGCGATCACTATCTGGCGCGTCGGCTCACTCTCTGCGAGCGTGGGCATGGTCTGCACCACACCCTCCGGCACCATGCGGTGGGCAAAAAAGCTCGGGAACGTGCCCTCGATAGCTGCTCCTACGGGGATGTAGGCGTAGTGGAACTGCTCCTTGTCGAGCTCGATGAGCGAGAGGTCCACTTCAGCCGGCACACCCAGTGCGCGGGAAGCGCTGCTCGTAGCGAGGAGCACCTCTTTGCGGAGGTTGTCGCCTTCGCCTACGAACTCCAGCCCCGAGCAGAACGTGCTGCTCACCTGCATCAGGTTCTTGCTCACGGGCGACTGCTGCGAGGTAAGCAGCAGCGGCGCGTAGTACCACGGCATCGGTTGGAAATTGGGGTTCTCGGGGTCGGCGCTCACGTTCACCGGCACCGGCAGACACTGCATGTCCTGCAGCAGGGTGGGGCTTATCCTTACGCCGTAGCGGAAGAGCATGTCCTGCAGCCGGAGGTCGAGCGCTATCACGGGGGTGAAACCTTCTTTCGAGAGGATATCTTCGGAGAACCGGACGCCATCCATCGCCCAGAGGATGCGGCCGCCGTGCATCACGTACTGGTCGAGCTGATACTTGTCGGCATCGGAGAACGGTTGCTGCGGGTCGGCTATGATGAGGGCTTTGTAGGGCAGGATGTCGCGGATGTCGCCCGTGAGGCTGCCGCGGTCCACCTGGAAATACTTGGCCAGAGCGGCACCCAGGTCGTAGACGTAGGACTCGTCCAGCTCGCCGTGTCCTTCCAGGAAAGCGATGCGGCTCACTTCCTTGCGGCTGAGGCTGCTGATGCCTTCGGCAAAAGCGAACTCGAGCTGCTCGATGGAGAGGTTGATGTTCTCCTCGCCGGAGAGTCCGCGGTTGTTGCGCAGCAGGGGCACTACGGTCTGACGCCCGCCTTGCGAGAGGATGGCGTAGGGCCATATCTGCGTCTGCACGGTCTGCCCGCCTTTCTGCTTCTCGTGGATGACGGTGGGCGTCAGTTGCTCCACGATGCCGCGTTCGCCTTCTTCGGGAGCGCTCACGGAGCAGCTTATATGGCCGTATACGCCGAACTCGTCGAGCAGTTCGGTAGCGGCGTTCCTCAGGCGGAGAAACGAGGCGTTGAGCTGTCCGTCGAGCAGGAGGCGCACTTCCAGCGGCTCGCCCTGCATGCCATGGACGAGCTCACGGGTGGCGGGCGAGAGCGAGTAGCGCTTGTCTTGCGTCATGTCCCAGCGGAAGAACGCAAAGTGCGCCACCGCATTAGCCAATGCCAATGCGCACAGAGCCAATATGAGCGTGCGGGTCTTCAATTCTTACGTCGTTGTGGTTCTTTGTTCGCTTCGCTCTCACGATAGCCCATTGGGCGTGCTCGCTGAGCTCGGCTGTGGTCGTTGTGGTTATCGTTAGGGTTTTCGTTCACTCTCATCCCCCTTGTCTCTTTGAGAAAAGGGGCCGGGGGATAAGTGTCGTCACTTCTTCAGCTCCTCCAGCGCAGCCTGGTCCACCACCACGGTGTGCTTCTTGCGGAGCTCGCTGATCCACTCTTTCTCGAGCTGATCCTGATAAGCGGCAGTCACGCGGCCGCGCTCGTCGGTGTATACCTCGGGGTTCTTCAGTTTCTTGCCGGCGAGGAAAACGAACGGATAGTCGGCCGGTGCCTCGAAGTCGCCCTGCTTCCAGTAGAGCTTATCTACGGCCTTGCTCTGGCCCTTCTTCCAAAGGCCCTTCTCGGAGCGGACGTATACGACGCTGTCCAGGTTGAGGCGATGGTCGATATAGCTCTGGAGCGAGTCGGGGTGGGCGCTCTTCACGAGGCGCTTCACGGCTTTCTGCGTGTTCGCGTCTTTGCAGTAGAACACGAGGCCCTTGTAGCGCGGCTCGGTCCACTTGTACTCTTTCTTGTGCTGCGCGAAGAACTGCTCGATGCCGGCGGTGTCGAGCGATGCTTTGTCCCATACCTCCTTGAGCGATACGTCGAAGAGGAGGATACCGTCGTGGTATTCCTGCATGAGGTGCTTCAGTTCGGGGTATTTGTTCTCCAGATGCTCTTCCTCGTAGGCGAGCACCTGCTGATTGGTCATGTCTTTGGAGAGGTTGTATTCCTTGCGGAGCTTCTCCACCTGTGCGCGTTCCACTTCCTTGTGGCGCTCGTCGCGCTTCACGCGGGTGCTGATCTGCTCGCGGATGGAGTCGAGGGGCTGGATGCCGCGCTTGCCCTCGAGCTTGATGATATGCCAACCGTATTCGGTGGCGAAAGGTTCGCTCAGTTCGCCCGGCTGCATCGAGAAGGCGGTCTTTTCAAACTGCTGCACCATAGCGCCGCGGCCGAACCAGCCCAGGTCGCCGCCGCGCATGGCCGAACCCTTGTCGTCGGAGTACTGCTTGGCCAGCTCGGCGAAGTCGTTGCCTTCCTTGGCCAACTGATAGAATCCCGTTACGGCAGCGCGGCTCAGCTGGCTGAGCGAGTCGTTGTCGGCGGGGCACATCTTCATGATATGGCGTGCGTGCACTTCCTCATAGTCGCGCTCTTCTTCTACGAGCAGGATGTGGTAGCCGAACTGGGTGCGGAACACGTCCGACACCTGGCCTACGGGCGTCTCGTAGGCGGTCTTCTCAAACGGCCATACGAAGCGGAAAGGCTGTACCCAACCTATCTCGCCCTTGTTCTTCGTTACGCCCGGGTCTTCCGACACTTCCATCGCTACCGTCTTGAAGTCTTCCGGTTTGCCTACGTGAGCAATCACTTTCTTGCCTTTCTTCTCGTAGGTGGTCTTGCCTACGAGGATGCGCTCGCGTGCGTCGTTGATCTTGGCCAGCGCGGCAGCTTCCTGCTCGGGGGTGGCGGTGCGGCCGCACTCCACGGCGATGTGCGCCACGCGGCGGGCGCGCGACATGTGCTCGTAGCTCTTCCTGATCATGGCCTCTTCCAGCTCGCGGTCTTCCATGTATTTTGGGATGGCCTGCTTGCGGTACGATGCCAGCTCTTTCTTGAAGGCCTCGGTGGTGTCGATGCCCTGTGCTTCGGCTTCCTTCACTTTCAGCTTGAAGTTGATGAAGAGGTCGAGGTATTCGTCGATGGTCTTCTGGTCGATGGCCGTCTCCTGGTTGTTCTTTTCGTAGATGTACATGAATTCCGACTGCATGATCGGTTCACCGTCGATAGTCATCAGTACTTTGTCCTGTGCCCGTGCTGCGGACAGTATGCTCGCGAGAGCAATGATCGGAAAAATCAGTTTCTTCATTATAGTTGTCGTTTTCGTTGTCGTTCTTTCCTTCGCCTTGCTCCGGACGATCTGCTCGCTGAGCTCGGCTGTGGTGGTTTTCGTTGTCGTTGTGGCTTTCGTTTTCGTTTTCGTTTTCGTTGTGGTTCCCTCCCTTGCCCCAGTTGGGGAAAGGGCAGGGGAAAGGGGCTCGTTGTCGTTGTGGTTGCCGTTGCCGTTTTCATTAAAATGAAAGAAACGCAATTTGTTTGCAAAGATACTATTTTATTTGCGTATAACCAAATTTTTTGCTAATTTTGCAGCCAATAAGTCAATTTATCCACAAACAAACCTAAATATTCCACATTTTTTCGTTCCTGTCGTATGATTACATCCGCTCAAACCGAATCTGTCCGTGCGCTGCTGGAAGGCAAGCGCCGTATCGTTATTTTCTCGCATGTAGCACCCGATGGCGATGCCATGGGCTCTTCGCTCGGCCTCCGTCATTGGCTCCTTTCCGCATATCCTCAATTGGACGACGTGAGCGTCATCGTACCTACTCCCCAGCCGCCTTTCCTCCGCTGGATGCCGGGTTCCGACGACGTCTTCATTCATTCCGTGCAACCCGAAGAGTGCCGGCACGTTGCCGACAATGCCGACCTCTGCTTTTTGCTCGATTTCAACGAGCCCAAACGCATCGAAGCCGCTGAGCCGCTGCTCGCCTCGCTCTCGTGCCCCAAGATCCTGATTGACCATCATCTGCATCCCGACGAATCGATGGCCGACGTCATCATCTCTTATTCAGCAGCCCCCGCTGCTTCCTACCTCGTCCTCGAGCTAATAAATAGTATTTCCCAAAATTCCCCCCTTGCCCTTTCAGGGGAAAGGGGCCGGGAGCAAGGGGCTTGTTCTTTACCTTTGCCCGTCGCCACTTGCCTCTACACCGGCCTCATGACCGATACCGGCAATTTCGCCTTCAACAGCAACGACCCCGAGCTCTACATGATGATAGCCGAACTGCTCCGTGCGGGCATCAACAAAGACGAGATTTTCGACTCGGTTTTCAATCAGTTTTCCGTCGATCGCCTGCGTTTCACCGGCTATTGCATCTACCACAAGATGCGTATCTTCCCCAAATATCATGCCGCGCTGATAGCCATCTCCCGGGAGGAGCTCAAGCGCTTCAATTTCCAGTCGGGCGATGCGGAGGGAATAGTCAACATGCCGCTGCAGATCGGCCCGATCAAGTACTCCGTTTTCATGCGTGAAGACGTGGATAAGATCAAGATGTCGTTCCGCTCGCAGGGCGACCGTCCGGTCAATGTGTTTGCCCATGATATTTTCAACGGCGGCGGCCATAAGAACGCGGCCGGCGGCGAGTCGTATGCCTCTCTGGCTGAGGCCGTTAAGCTCTTCGAAGATAACTATCAGCAGTACTTCCTGAAAGATTGAAAAATGTAGTATCTGCAAAAAAATCAATAGATTATGAAAATAGATAAATTAGCATTTCTGCTCGTTGTTATTTGTAGTTTGTTCTCGTCTTGTAGTTCAGAAAAAAAGAATGGTGAACCGCTCAAGGTGATGTCGTATAATATTCGTCTGGGTGTGGCGGC